>JBAUOI010000202.1:0-14092 GCA_049579665.1 Methyloceanibacter sp. | reverse complement strand
CTCTATAATTGGGGCGAGCGCCATGGTTGAGCGCAGCAAGCTGCTCGGCTCACAAATCGAGTCCGTCAAAGAGCCTAAGCCGTTGAAATCTGACTCCCATCGTTTCTGCGTGGCGCCGATGATGGAGTGGACCGACCGCCACTGCCGCTATTTCCTGCGGCTGATCTCGCGGCGGACGTTCCTCTATACCGAGATGGTGACGGCCGATGCCGTGCTTTACGGCGATCGGAACCGCGTGCTCGGCTTCTCGCGCGAGGAGCGTCCGGTCGGGCTTCAGCTTGGCGGCAGCGATGCACGGAAGCTAGCGGCGGCCGCGAAGATCGGCGCCGACTACGGCTATGACGAGATCAATCTCAATATCGGCTGTCCGTCGGACCGGGTGCAGTCGGGGCGGTTCGGCGCCTGCCTGATGGCCGAGCCCGACCTCGTCGCCGAATGCGTGGCGGCGATGGGTGAGGCGGCCGCGCTCCCCATCACGGTCAAATGCCGCATCGGCATCGACGACCAAGACGCGGAGGAGAGCCTCGACCGCTTTGTCGATGGCGTCGCCGCGGCCGGCGCCCGCACGTTCATCGTGCATGCACGCAAAGCTTGGCTGAAGGGGCTGAGCCCGAAGGAGAACCGCGACGTGCCGCCGCTCGATTACAGCCGCGTCTCGCGGTTGAAGGCACGCCGGCCCGAGCTCGAGATCGTGTTGAATGGGGGGATCGAGTCTTTCGCCAGCGCGAAGGAACATCTCGGCGAACTCGACGGCGTCATGCTCGGACGTGCGGCCTACGCCGATCCCTATCTCCTGGCGGAGGTCGATCGCGACCTGTTCGGCTTAGACGAAGCGCCACCCTCGCGGCTCGATGTGCTCGACCGCTTCGTGCCTTATGTCGAGGCCCAACTCGCGCGAGGCGTGCGCCTCAATCAGATGACGCGGCATATCCTCGGGCTGTTCCACGGCCAGCCACGCGCGCGCGCCTTCCGGCGGCATCTCGCCGAGAATGCGCATTTGGACGGCGCCGGCATCGACGTGCTGCTCGCGGCGCGGCGCGTCATTGTGGGGGAGGAGCGCATCGCCGTTGCTGCGGAATAGGCGATGCTCAAGCGCTAACCCATCTCGTCATGCCGGGCACCGCAGGTCGGATCTGCCGACCCAAGTCTGTGCCCGGCCATGACGAATTCCAAACGTCTGCTCAGCTCGTTTCGCGTAAGGGCTTTCTCCGCTCGGCGAGAGCTAGGAGGCCTTGAATGTCGAGGAAACGGGCGGTCTGCCCGCAATAGTCGCGATAGGGCGCACCGTAAAGCTGCTTCAGCCAGTCCTCTTCCACCAGCGCCATCATCACATAGGCGCCGACCATCACCGTGGACAGCACGATGGTGAAGATCGAGTTGGCGCCGATGCAGAGGCCTACAAGCCCGATGATCGAGGCCGTGTATTGCGGGTTGCGGCTGAAGCGATAGAGGCCGCCCGTCACCAGGCCGTCGGCGCCGCAATAGGTATTGCCGAGGCCGAGATTGAAATAGCCGCAGACGGTGATGAACAGACCGATCAGCCCGAGCGGCAAACCCGGAATGAAGCGAGTCCAATCGAGTAAGGGCGTGGAGTTCCAGTCGAGCACGGCTACAACGAAGGTCATCACCATGCCGCCGCGAAACAAGCCCCAGAAGGTCAGGCTCTGCCAGCTGCCGGGTTCTGGCGTCGGCCAGATGCGGAAGGGAGGGGCGAGCAGGGTGCGCAGCAGAAGAAGGTCGAGCGTGACGCCGGCGGCGAGACCCGCCGCAAAAACCAAATCGGTGAAGGACAAATCGATCATGGCGCGCGGGCAAAAAAGCAGATTCGCTTTGCAGATTTGCGACAATGCGCTGACGGTTCTGTGTCGTCGATGAAGTCCGTCTAGATTTTCTGATTGTACTCGCCGACCTCGGGCTGCTTGGCGAGCTCGGCGTCGATCTCGGCGAAGATCGCGCGCATATTCGCCTCGGAGGTCGGGCTCTCCACCACCACGACCAGCTCCGGCTTGTTGGACGAAGCGCGGACCAGGCCCCACGTGCCGTCGTCGAGCACGATCCTGATGCCGTTGACGGTGATGAGCTCGCGGATCTTCTGTCCGGCGAGTTTGCCGCCATTGGCGGCAACCTTCTTGAAGTGGTCTACCACACGGTCGACCACGCCGTATTTCAGCTCGTCGTCGCAATGCGGCGACATGGTCGGCGATTGCCAGGTGCGCGGCAGCTCGTTCTTCAGCTGAGCGAGAGTCTTGCCGGGATTGCGGTCGAGCATGTCGAGCACGGCGAGGGCCGCCACCAAGCCGTCGTCGTAGCCGCGGCCGAGCGGCGGATTGAAGAAGAAGTGGCCAGACTTCTCGAAGCCGACCAAGGCGCCGGTCTCGTGGCTGTAGCGCTTGATGTAGGAATGGCCGGTCTTCCAGAACTTGGTCGTGGCGCCATGCTGCTTCAGCACCGGATCGGTGAGGAAGAGCCCGGTCGATTTCACGTCGGCAACGAACAGCGCGCCGGGATTGCGGGCGGCGATGTCGCGGGCGAGCATCACGCCGACCTTATCGGCGAAGATCGCCTCGCCTGCATTGTCCACCACGCCGCACCGGTCGCCGTCGCCATCGAAGGCCAGGCCGAGATCGGCGCTATGCTCGAGCACGGCGTCGCGCGTCGCGTTCAGCATGCCGAGGTCCTCGGGATTGGGATTGTGCGCCGGGAAGGTGTAATCGAGCTCGCAATTGAGCGGGATCACGGTGGCGCCAAGCTCGGCGAGAACGCGCGGGGCGAATGCGCCCGCCGTGCCGTTGCCGCAGGAGACGACGACCTTCAAGGGGCGCTGCAATTTGGGCCGGGCCATGAGATCGGCCATGTAGCGCTCGGGCATGTCCGGCACGAAGATGTAGCGACCGGCTTGGTGCTGGGCGGTGAAGTCCGCGTTGAGCACGATCTCCTTGAGCGCGGTCATGTCGTCGGGCGAAAAGGTGAGGGGCCGCTCGATGCCCATCTTGATCCCGGTCCAGCCATTGTCGTTATGGCTGGCGGTGACCATGGCGACGCCTTCGACCTCAAGCGCGAATTGCGCGAAATAGGCCATCGGCGAGAGCGCCAAACCGATGTCGTGGACCTCGGCGCCGCCGGCGAGGAGTCCCGTGATCAATGCGGCTTTCACCGCGGCCGAGTAGGAGCGGAAGTCGTGGCCGACCACGACGCGCAAGGCTACGCCGCGTTGGCGCATTAGCGTCGCAAGCCCGAGGCCGACGGCTTCGAGCCCGAGTAGGTTGATCTCCTCGGGATAGCGCCAGCGCGCGTCATATTCGCGGAAACCGGTCGCCTTGACGAAAGGCAGCCGCTCGAATTCGGCGGTATTGGGGGCGAGATCTTGGCGCGGCTTTGGCAACATGCTCCCTCTTAAGCGATTTTGGTCGGGCTACCAACAGCGAGCGGCGCGGCCAGGTTCCGGCTTGGTAAGGCTGTTGGGCGAGTGGTGAAGAAACAGGCTTCTTAATGCAAGCGAGTTGCAATCGAAAAGAAGAGACTTGCGCATGCGAAGCAACATCTCTAGGTGCGACCCATTCACCCCGGAGGGGCGGGTAACGCCGGCTGCATCCGATTAGCGCGAGCTTGCCATCATGAAGCAGGTCATCAGGCTGGCCCTTGCCGGCATCGCCGTCGGCGTGCTGGTGCTGGTGCTCAAATATGCGGCCTATCGTGTCACCGGCAGCGTGGCGCTTTATTCCGATGCGGCGGAGAGCATCATCAATGTCGCGACCGCGGTGGCGGCCTTCTTTGCCGTGCGCCTGAGCGCGGTGCCGCCCGACGCCAACCACCCTTACGGCCATCATAAGGTCGAATATCTGTCGGCGGTGATGGAGGGCGTGCTGATCGTGGTTGCTGCGCTCGCCATCCTGCGCAAGGCCTATCTCGGCTATCTCGACCCGCAACCGATCGATGCGCCGGCGCTCGGCCTGGCGATCAACGGTCTCGCCACAATCATCAATGCGGTGTGGTGCTTCATGCTGTTTCGCGTCGGGCGTAGGCGGCGGTCTCCGGCGCTGCTCGCCGATGCGCAGCATTTGTTCGCCGATGTCATCACCTCCCTCGGCGTATTGGTGGGCGTCGCGCTGGTGGCCTTCACCGGCTGGCTGGTGCTCGATTCGATCATCGCCGCTCTCGTCGCGCTGCATATCCTGTGGTGGGGATGGGTGCTGATGCGGCAATCGATCGGCGGGCTGATGGACGAGGCGGTGTCCAAGGACGTGCTGGAGAAGATCCGCCAGGCGATCTCCAAGGAGGCGGAGGGCGCGCTCGAGGCGCATGACCTGCGCACGCGGCATGCCGGGCGCACCATTTTCGTCGAGTTCCACTTGGTGGTGCCGGGGACGATGAGCGTCGCCGACTCGCACGCGATATGCGACCGGATCGAGGAGGCGTTGAAGGGCGACGTCGAGGGAGCCGTGGTCACCATCCATGTCGAGCCCGAGCACAAGGCGAAGCATCAGGGCGTGCCGGTGGTCTGAACGCCGCTATTGCACCAGCACCAATTCGCGCCCCTGCATCTGGAAGCTCTTCAGCCTGCCCAGGAAACTCATACCGAGCAGATTGGTGTCGAGCGCGCCCTTCTCGGCTATTGCCGCGGGCACGTTGCGCACAACGATGTCGTCGATGCGCACTCGGTCGAGGATGACCGGCGCCACCCGGGAGACGCCATTGGCGGTCTGGGCGTAGCCGGAGAAGTCGAGGCTGTGCGGCGAGAGCCCGAGCCGGGCGGCGTCCTCATAGCTCAGCACCACCAGCGTGGCGCCGGTATCGGCCATGAAGCTCGCCGGCCGGTCGTTGATCGCTGCATCGAAGATGAAATGGCCGCGTGGATCCGCTTTCAGCCGCACCTCGCGGGTGAAGCTCGCCGACTTCGTCGCGCGCTCTTGCGGCGCGACCATCGAGGACGCGGTGTCGGCAGCGGGCCCCAGCGCGGCCCTGATGTCGTCGAAGAAATAGAACAGGCCGAAGCCGGTGAGCGCCACCGCGCCCCAGAGCGCCGCCTCGTGCAGCACGTGTTTCGACGCCGAACTCATGACCTGTCGCTCCGGAACGCAACGGCAACGCCACGCGGGATCAGCCCCGCAGCGTCAGGAAATCGCCGGAAAACTCATAGGAGCGCAGGCGGCTTAAGAAACTCATACCGAGCAGGCTCTGGGTCAGCGCGCCCGGCTGGGCGACCAGCGCGTCGACGTCGCGCCGGTCGAGCGGGCCGATGGCGACCTTCTTGAGGCGGACCCGCGCCGCCACGGTACGGCCATTGGCGGTGATCACCGGCACCCGATAGGTCAGCCCGTCAATATCGATGCCGGCCGCCTTGGCGTCCTCCGGCATCAGCACGATGGTCGAGGCGCCGGTATCGACGATCATCGAGATCGGCTTGCCGTTCACCTTGGTCGTGGCGGTGAAATGCCCGTCGAGCCGCTTTCTGATCTTGACCTCGGTGACACCGCCCGTGCTTTGCTCGACGGTCATGGCGGTGCCGGGGAGCAGCTCACCGACGACGCGCGCCGCGATCGGCATCAACTCGTCCTTATAGGCATAGATGGTCACCAGGCCGAGGCCGAGCGCGAGCCAGGCGACGGCGTCGCGCGTCATCGAGCCGATCCGCCCGCGATAGCTGCCGAGCAGGCCGCCGCCGACGAACACGGCGAGCGCGAGCAACAGCGCCACATAGCCGAAGAGGTCGCTGTCCAGCCCGGCGATCATGCCGCTTTCGTTCGACACGAGCAGCATGGCGGCGAGCGCGAGGATGAACAGGGCAAGCCAGGTGGTCACGATGCTAGCCTTTCAACTCCTCGAACTGCTGCATCCGCGCCGGCAGCGCAGCCATGATGGCGCGGCGTTGCTCCGGACTCATCCCCGCCCAGCCGGCGATCTCCGCGATGGTGCGGCCGCAGCCGACGCAAAGCCCGGTCTCGCTGTCGAGCAGGCAGATATTGACGCACGGCGTTTCCAAGGAGCGTTCGGCCCGGCTGATGGTCCCTGCCGAATGTAGGGATTGGCGGGGCCCCGGGCAATTGCATGAACGGCGCCGGGACGGGGCGGCGTTCGGAGAACACACGACAGTGTCGATATTCCCCTCTCCCCTTGTGGGAGAGGGCTTCCCGCCGCTCGGGCAAATCAAATCGGCTATCGCCCGCGTCCAAAGCCCCCGAACAGCCCGCCAAAGGGGAACAGCGGCTGCGGCTTTTGCTGCGGCGGCTTGCTCGGGGCAAAGAAGCCGGCGGGGTCGGGCCCTCTGACGATGACGGTAGTCTCCGCCATGCCTCTCGCCCCCACCAGCGCATAGAGCGTGGCGGCGTTGCTCAGCGTCAGGCGCACGCAGCCATGCGACACCGGCGTGCCGAGGCCGGGATGGTTGGAGCCGTGCACGGCGTGGCCACGCGAGGTGAAGAAGATCGAGTTCGGCATGCCGGCATTGTCCCATTCCTGCGAGTAATGCATCACTTCCATGCGGAACGGCTTGTAGGTGCCCGCCGGCGTCGAGAAGCCGGTGGCGCCGGTCGACACGCGCCAGCGATAGGCCACTTGGCCGTCGACCGTGACGGTCATGACCTGGGACGGCTTATCGATCTGGATGAGGATGGTGGCGAGCGCGGGCTGACTGACCGCGCAAGCGAGGCCGAACACGAGCAACGTGACGGCAAAGAGCCGGAGCCGATTCATTCCTGCCGATTTCCCTCAACAGCGCGCGGAGCGCCCGCGCATGGCGCAAGTCTAGCAGCACCCAAGGCGCTCGTCATGGCCCGGCTTGTGACCACTTCACTTCAGCCGTTGGAGCCAAGTATCCCATTATTTTCATTATGTATTAGGCTCGATGTATTAGCCCGATGTATTAGCCTCGCCGTTTTGGCATCCTCGTTCAACACGTCTGGAAAGTATAGAGACAGAGCATGGATCGACGCATCGTTTCTATGGCCATTGTGGCAGCGCTCAGCGCCGGGCCGGCATGTTCTGAGCCGGCGCCTGCGACCGACGACACGCTGATCATCCAGGCGAAAGATCAGGCGGAGCTTCAAGAAAAATTTTGCGTGGCAAATCCGAACGTCGAGCACATCTTCGTGCTGCCGACCTCGCTTTTCGTCGACAGCCAGCAACTGATCTGCGACAGCGGACCCTACAAGCTGTGCAGAATCATCGAGCACGACGACACGGATGATTATGAATACTTTCTGGATCCACCGGTGTACGGCAAAGCAAACCGCTTGGGTTGCGATGGAAAGGCCGGGCGCCAGATGCAGACGATCGCCGTGAACTGCCGGCCATTGAAGTAAGTCGGCGAGCCGGTGCGGTCCGCGCGCCTCAGCGCCTGATTCGTGGAAGAGGCTATGTCCGCATTCGATCCAAATCGGCGCGAGGCGCTCAAACGCATAGGCCTGCTCGGCGCCGCCGGCCTGGTCGCCGGGATGCTGCCGGTTCGCGCCGCCCGCGCGGACGGTCTGACCGCCGGCTTCGTCTATATCGGCCCGCGCATGGATTGGGGCTGGAACGAGTCGCATGCGAGGGCGGCTGCGGCGCTGAGGGGCGTTCCGAATGTGCGCGTGGTCGAGGCCGGTTACCTTCCGGAGAGCACCGACTACGCGAGCGGAAAGGACACTCCGGAGACGCTCACCTACACCAAGGCGATGGAGAGCCTGATCGCCGACGGGGCCGGCCTCGTCATTTCAACGTCGTTCGACGACGATCCCTTGCTGCTGGCGCTGGCGGCGAAATATCCCAATGTCGTGTTCCGCCAAGCCTCGCAGCTCGCCAGCGCCAGCTACCCACCAAATGTCGGCAGCCAAAACGCATTGCTCAACCAGGGCCATTATGTGAATGGCGTCGCCGCCGGCCTCTGCACCACCACGAACACGCTCGGCTTCGTCGCTGGCAAGCCGTTCGGCAGCGTGCTGCTCAACGTGAATTCGTTTCTGCTCGGCAGCCGGCAGACCAATTCCGATGCGCGCGTGCGGGTCATCTTCACTGGCGAGTGGGAGGACGAGGCTCACGACGCGGCGGCGACGAATGCTCTGGTCGACGCGGGCTGCGATGTCATTACCTGTCACCTGGACGCGCCCCGAGTCGTCATCGAGACGGCCGAGCGTCGCGGCGTCAAGACGTGCGGTCACGCCTTCGACCAAGGCAAGCTCGCTCCAAAGGGGTACATCACCGGCGCCGAATACAAATGGACCGATTTGTTCGAGACCTTCATCGAAACGCTGCAAAAAGGGGGCACCCTGCCGGACTTCGTCACCGGCGCGTACGATAAGGGCTTCGTCGGGTCGAGCCCGTTCGGCGCCGGGGCGACGCCGCAAGCGATCAATGCCGCCACCACCGCCATGCAGGCGATGAAGAACGGCGTTCCGCTCTTTGTCGGGCCGATCATGGACAACGCCGGCAAGACGGTGATCCCGGCGGGGACGACCTACGGACCTTATGCGGCCGAGCTTCAGCAGACCGATTATCTGATCGGGGGTGTGGTCGGCTCGCTCAGCTGATTGGACAAGAAATTCGCGAGAACATGTCCATCGGCGACGAAGTGCCAGACACAGGACATGCTGGTCTATTCCGCGCCGAGGACAAGCGTCCAATAGGCGCGGCCGCTCTGGTTCTTGGCCATGGCGACGCCGAGCGCGGTGACGTTCGGACGCAGCAGGTTGGTCCGATGGCCGGGACTTTCCTTCCAGAAATGCAGCGCGTTGCCGAACGACTTCTGTCCCGCCGCAACATTCTCGGAGGCCAGCTTCGCGTGAAAGCCGACGCGTGCGGCGCGACCCTTGGGCGTCGATCCGTCGGATCCGTAATGGCCGATCCAACTGCGGCCCGCCTGGGCCTCCGATTGCATGGCGGCGGCGCGCGACAGACGTGCGTCGAGCACAACGGGCTTGACGCCATTCTCGACACGGAAGGCGTTGACGGCCTCCAATGCTGCCTCTGGATTGAGCGGCTGCACGGGACGCGCGGCGTATTCCGGGGACACGAAGGTGACGGAGCAGCCGCCAAACGGGCTCCATAAGCAGGGCAGCCGCAACTCGGCCGCTGCCGGCGTTGCCAGAAGCATCAGCATGGCTATCATGATGCTTCGCCGCATCATCGCCGTCACGTGATTGCCCTCAAGTCTGGACTCGCGATTTCCGCGAGGAATAGTCGTTGCGCCCCGAGCGCGACTCTAGCCCGAGTTGGCGCATAGACAAAGAGCGCTGGTTTGCTGGTATCGCCCATCCCCGACCGCGTATCCGTTTCAACGCAAAGAGAAGCCCGGCGTGCAGGGACCAAGCCGGGCTTCTCGATACGCTGTACTTCCTCCCAGGAAGCCGCATCGGCGCTGGTTGACAGGGAGTGTCACGGGGGAAACCGCGCCAATGCCCTAGGTAAAGTCGCGGAGCCCACTTTGGTTCCAGCGCGGCTTGATCAAAAACGTGGTTGGCCGGGTCAAGCCCGGCCATGACGGTCCGTGGCGCGCTCGGGATGAATCGCCGCAGCCTCATTAACGGCCCATTTACCATAGCAATGCAGGCTCGACCTTCTGGCTTCACGTCCATCGAGGAGAGCGGACATGCTTCAGGTTTTGCGGATGATATGCATGCTCGGCGTTGCATTATTCGCCTTTGCACCTTGGCCGGCTCACGCCGCATGCCAATTGATCAAGGCCACGCATAGCGCGGCCTCCCCGGCTGAAGCCGCCAAGACCTCGCGTGAGCTTGCCTTGCAGAGCGCCTACGATCTGAAGGCCGCCAAGGGCTGGAGTTCCGTGACCCTCACCGCGCATAAGGTGAAGGGCGATCCGTTCTGGAAGGCGGTGCGCCCCGATGGGGTCCCACCCGAAGCTCAGTTGAAGCCCGACCTCGTCTCTTCGCGCTTCTACACCACCTGCTTCACCGGCGTGGTCGTGCCTTATGTCTGCACGACGGGCTCGAGCGTCTGCGGGCAATAGCATCAAGGCTCAGGCGTTCGCGTACGCGCCCAAATCGCTCGCCGATCATTACGTGACACGCACTGCGAGAGCGCGCGGCTGGACGGCGGCCGCGCGTCGCTTCTTCCATGTGCCCGGTCTGGCGGGGTTCAGATCGAAGCTGAAATGCCGCGTTGCTTTGAGATCGAATGGCAGGGCGCTATTGTCAGCCGCAGCCGGTCCACATCGCAACCGAGGACGTTAGCCTTTGAGCCGCTGGCTTCTCTCCGTCTGTCTGACTGCCGGGCTGCTGGGCTGCGCCACGCCCGACACCGAGCAAAATTTTTCGAGCACTCTGTCCGACCGCGGCTTGTCGGAGGCGGACGTACAAATCGTCGAGGCGGCGGTCCGGCCTCTGCTGAAAAATCCCCCTTCCGCGCAATTTCGCGGCATCGCCGCGGCCAGAAGCGACGACGGCCACAAATTCGTTTGCGGTTGGGTCGATTACTCAAAGCCCAATGGCGCGCTGGCCGGCGAGCAACCCTTCAGCGGAACGTTATTCGCGGGTCAGTTTGTCGTCGGCACCGTGGCGCGCGATCAATCCGGCGCCGCCAAGGTGTTCGCTGAATGCCAGGCCAACAACGTGCCGATGTGACGAAGGGACCCGACTAGTCCTTCTTCATCAGCTTCTTGGCGATGCCCTCGGCGGCGATGCGATCCGCCATCGGTATGAACGGCTTGTTGCTCCAGCCCGGGCGCGATGAGGCAGGGTTGCGCTCGCCGGGCTCGCATTTGGTCACGGGATGAGCGGCGATCTCGCGCTCAAGACGCGCGGCTTCCTCTTCCGGCGTCTCGCCAACCAACACCCGCTTGCCGGGCTTTCGCATGCGATTGAATTGCGTGTTCTTGTTGAAGCTCATCGATATGTCTCCGGATGTTGAACGTTGGCTCGAAGCGCGCATGTTGGTGAGCAACACGCGGCCGGATCGGTCCCGTCGACCTAGCACATTCGCCGCGGAATTGGTGTGCCAATCCGCCGGCTATTCACTGTTTGCCGCGCGCGCGGCGCATGTGGTGGCATCGCGGCATTCCGCTTGCATGATTTGGCCATGGTCGGCTGGTTATCTCAGGCTCGGCCGGTGAGGTCGTCGGCCGGCCGGGGCACCGTCCGAGATCTTCCAAAGTCGCAAGCCTCCTGGGAATCGCCTTGAATTTCCCTGCTTTTTGGCGCCGTGCAGCCTGCGGACCGTCCTCCGAGGGCGCGTCTAGCACCGCGCGGTTTTTCAGCTGGCGCACCCTCCTCGGTGTGCTCGGTCTTGCGGCATTGGTCTGGTCGGGTGCGCTTTTGCTGGTCAGCACGATCGCCCATAGCGGCCGCTGGGACCTTCCAAGCGGGAAGCTCCTGGAGACGATCCAGTCCTCCTGTCAAATCGAGCATGTGAGCCGCGGAAGCATCGCCGCCGAGCACATGATTTGCCCGACCCGCTTGGACGCATACGATTTTCCGCAAGTGCTCAAGGATGCGGTGATCGCCAGCGAAGACGAGCGCTTCTTCTCGCACGGCGCGCTCGAGATGCGTTCGACCGTGCGGGCGGCCTGGCAATATTTTTTGGGAAACCGCCAGGGCGGAAGCACGCTGACGCAGCAATTGGCGCGAACGCTGTTGCTGAAAAAGGAGGACAGCCTCCAGCGCAAATTGCTGGAAGCCGTGCTTGCGGTCAGACTCTCAGCAATCTTGTCTCGGCCGGAAATTCTCACCCGCTACATGAATGTCGTGCCGCCTGCGCGCAACATGTACGGCTTCGACGAGCCGGCCCGGTATTAGTTCGGGGTGCGCGTTCAGGAGTTGACGCTCGCAGAGGCGGCGCTTCTCGTCGGCATGCTGCCGGAACCCAACAATCGCGACCCCAACAAGAACCCGGGCGCCGCCTTGAACGGCGCGCTCGCGGTCGTCGATCTCATGCTCGCGCAAAACAAGATCACGCAAGAGGCGGCGGAGGAGGCGAGGGAGGAGCTTAAGCGCCGCGTCGTCGGGGGCAGGTTGCGGCGAGGCAACGAGCTCTATGCGCGGTTGGAATATCGGCCCTATCGCGACCTCGCGCTTCGAGAGGCGCGGGCGAGTGGGATCGAGCTTCCCGCGGACTATCGCCTCATCCTCTACCTGGACGGCGAGTTTCAGCAGAACCTGGCGGCCCAGATCTGCGCGATTGCCGGCAAGCATCAATCGGCCGGTTTCTTCATGCGCCCGTCCGGAGAGGTTTTGGCGGTGTCCGGGTCTTGCACCTATAGCGGGGCGTGGAATCGCGCCACCGACATCGCTCGCTCGATCGGATCGACCGGCAAGCTGTTCCCGCTGATCGGCGTGCGCGAAGCCTCGATGAGCATGCGCGAGCTCGTCTCGACCCGCCCGTTGCGGCGACCGGACTGGCCGTCAGAGGTCAATCGACGCTGCTTGAAGCGGCGAGCGGTCCCTCTCGATTTCGCGCTCGAGCAATCGTGCAACCGCCCGTGGACCGAGATTGCCATGCGCCTCGGCGAGCGGCTCAACGATATCGTCAAACGGTTCGAGATCGCCCCGCCCGGCGCGCCGGCGCTCGTGCCCATCGGCGGCATCCACACCTCGCCGATGAAATTGACGCAAGCCTATGCCGCCCTGGAAAACGACGGCATCCTGCCGCCGGCTCGTTTCCTTGTCGCCCTCATCGGGGCAAAAGGCAACGTGCTCGGCGTGCCGCCGACCAAAGAGAGGCCGCGGGTGATGTCGCCGCGAACCGCCGCGGCGGTGCTCCAGGATCTGCGCGGGCCGGTGAGACGCGGCACGGCGCACTCGGCCAACTCCGTCCATGCTCTGGTCTATGGAAAGACCGGAACGTCGTCGCGCAACGAGGATGCGCTATTCGTCGGATTGACCCGCGATTTCGTCGGCAGCTTCTGGCTCGGTTACGACCGGCCGGCGCCGATGCCCGGCGTGCATGGCGGCGGAGAGCCGGCGAAGGCGTTCGCGGCGATGACGGATTTTCACTACCTCAAGCTGGCGCAGGCGGAGCTCATTGCGAAGCGTGAGCCGAAAGACGATTGGAGCGAATTCAGAAAGATCGCTCCACCCGAACCGCTGCGCAGCGCCTTGGTGTTTGGCGTCATGCTGGCGATGTGCCTGTTGTTGACGCGGAAGCCGCAACGCGCCGACGCCAATGCCACGGCGCCTTCGCTTGAAGACGTGAAACCCGCTGCGCCTCTGCCTGCAACTGCCGAGCTATCGGCAACGACTGAAAGCGAGCCGTCCCCGGCCAGCGAGGACAATGTTGTCGATGGTCCCTTGGGGCAGGGCGATCGACGCTGGATCGCTCAGCAGTTTGTAGTCGCGGAGGACACCGCACCTCGTCCCGCCTCACGACTTGCCCTCAGAGGACGAGGTGTGAGCAGTGTAAGCTAGGTTCCGAGTGTAGGGACAAGACCATAAGCGGACCATGGCCTGGCGTTAGCGTTAGGGCAGCCCTCGAAGGTTTCGTACACTGTCTCCACGCTTAAAGTTCCAAGTGCAGGTTCCGCTGCCCTGCCAACTCTCATCGGGCACGAACTCGTACTTTCCCACACAGTCCGTTGTGTAGGTGCGGCTGGCTCGGCTGGGATGGTCACGCATCGCGCTGCCATGTCGACCAGCTAAACAAGTACCATTGCGGGCATGGCAGCGAACCAGTGTCTGCGGTTCATGATGTCCTCCTACGTTGAACGCCGCTTCTCAAGAACGCGTCCTTGAAGTCCGCATTGCTGTGCAACTACAGACAACAGCGCCAAACTCACCGTGATCGCATACAGGCTCTGATTTGCAGCTGCCGCGCATTTCGCTGCAATTATTCCGGCCGATGCAGGCACACCTGCGCTCGCCCTCTGGGGTCTCAAAGCAGTTGAAAGCTGCCCACGCACGAGATCGCGCAAGGAATAACGCCGCCACAATGGCTAGTGTGAGAAGGGCTGCTCGCATCTCGCCCTCCATCTCTCGCGAGAGTATTAAACCACCAAATGGCGTCCTTTGAGTGGCGGGGACTTTTGTGAAGTTTCGCCCAAAGTCGGGTAAAGCTGACGTAAGACAAGGTGCTGGCCGCGCAAACAACGCTACGGCGCTGTGGCCTAGTCGTCGTATGCGCCCGTGGATTGATTCGTCGCGAGTGAATGTCCGCTTAGGGGTGAGAAGCTGGG
>JBAUOI010000201.1:0-3824 GCA_049579665.1 Methyloceanibacter sp. | reverse complement strand
CTGCAAGCTTGCGCTCCATGAACGGCAAAGTGGGGGCCAGAGAGAGCCGGGGTCAAGTCCCGCGGACGGGCAACGCCAAGCCGCAAGCAGTTAGCCCTTCGGACTCCATGCGCGTCGCCAAGGCGATCGCTCATGCCGGGCTGTGCTCGCGGCGCGACGCCGAGTCGTGGATCGCGGCGGGTCGGGTCGCCGTCAACGGCAAGGTGCTCCAGACGCCCGCCACCGTGGTTAACCCAAGCGACACGATCACGGTCGATGGCAAGAAGCTGCCGCAAGCGCAAGCGGTGCGGCTGTGGCGCTATCATAAGCGACGCGGCCTCGTCACCAGCCACAAGGACCCGCAAGGGCGGAAGACGGTCTTCGAGGCTCTCCCGCCTGATCTGCCGCGCGTCGTCTCGGTGGGGCGGCTCGACATCAACACCGAAGGCCTGCTGCTGCTGACGACCGACGGCGCTCTGGCGCGCCATCTCGAACTGCCGAGCACCGGCTGGATCAGGCGTTATCGCGTGCGCGCGCATGGCCGCGTCGGCCAGGAGGCGCTGGATAGGCTGCGCCAAGGCGTGACCATCGATGGCGTGCATTACGGCCCGGTCGAGGCGCGTATCGACCGCGAGCAAGGATCAAATCTCTGGCTCACGCTTGCTTTGCGCGAAGGCAAGAACCGCGAGGTGAAGCGCCTCGCCGAGCATCTGGGCTTGACCGTCAATCGGCTGATCCGAGTGTCATTCGGGCCGTTCGCGCTCGGCGATCTCCCCGAAGGCGCGGTCGAGGAAGTGAAGCGGCGCGTGCTCGCCGATCAGCTGGGCGCGAAGCTCGCGGAAGAGTTCGGCCTGTTCGATGCGGCCAAGGAGCGCCGGGGGCGGCGCCGATGAGCGCATGCGCATCGTAGCTGGCAAGTTCAGGGGCGTGCAGATCGAGGCACCGAAGGGCTTGGCCACACGCCCGACCTCCGATCGCGTGCGCCAAGCCTTGTTCAATGTGCTGGAGCACGGCACGCCGCGTTTCGACTTCGCGAGCGCGCGCGTGCTCGACCTGTTCGCAGGGTCGGGTGCGCTCGGGCTCGAAGCTCTGTCGCGCGGGGCGCGCTACTGTCTCTTCATCGACGAAAGCGTCAGAGCGCGCGCAGCGATTCGCCGCAATGTCGAGGTGCTCGGCCTAACCGGCGTCACCAAGATCTGGCGGCGCGACGCGACCAAGCTCGGCGAGGCAGGCACATTGCAGCCCTTCCAACTCATCTTCTGCGATCCGCCTTACGGCAAGGGACTCGGGGAACGCGCGCTTGCGGAGGCGGTTAATAGGGGGTGGGCTGAGCAAGGAGCCATCGCCATCTTGGAGGAGCGCGGCGACGCGGAGATCGCCTGGCCCGCCGGGTTCGAGGAGATCGACCGGCGGCGCTACGGCGATACGCAACTCGCCATCGCAAGAGTTGGATATTGAAGGGATTTTGGCCCTTAACCCGAGCATGGTTACGGCCGTGCTTTAATCGCCGCAACGCCCCGTCAGGACCTTCCATGAAACTAAAAACCTCGCTCGTCGTGCCCCTGGTCGCGACGGCGCTTTTGGTGTTCGGGGCCGACACGGGAGGCTTCATCTCCGGTGTGTGGAAGGGCGAGGCGAATTACGACAGCGACGGCAAGTTCTCCGACTGCACGATGACCGCGCAAGCCGAGAGCGGCGTGCTGCTCGGCTTCGTCATCAGCAAGGATTACGAGTGGGGGCTGGTGCTCGCCGACGAGACGCGAAGCTTCGAGGTGGGGACGACCGAGGCGGTCGTGCTGCTGATCGATAACCGGGACCCGATCGCTGCCATCGCGAAAGTCGTCGATGTGCATGGCATCGTCATCCCGCTTGAGAGCACCGACCCGGTGCTCGATGCGCTGCGCGAGGGGAAGGTACTCACCATCGTGGCGGAAGGCGCGAAGATAAGCTTCAAGCTGACCGGTACCAAGGATGCGATCGCCGCGCTCGCGGCCTGTGTCACGACGCATATCGGCTCGGAGAAAGTGTGAGCCTCAGCGGCGGGAGAATAGCTTCTCGATATCGGTGAGCTTGAGCTCGATATAGGTGGGACGGCCGTGATTGCATTGGCCGGTGAACGGCGTCTGCTCCATGTCCCGCAGGAGAGCATTCATCTCCTCGGGGTTGAGCCGTCGCCCTGCCCTGACGCTGCCATGACAGGCCATGGTGGAGAGGACATGATCGAGCAGCGCGGCAAGCAGCCGGGTCTGCTCGCTGTCCTCGGCCTCCACCAACTCGGCGGCGAGATCGGCGAGCAGCCCCTTGACGTTGCAGGTGCCGAGCAGAGACGGCACCTCGCGCACCAGAATGGCGGCCTCACCGAAAGGCTCGACCACCAGGCCGAGCCGTTCGAGCTCATCCGCGGCAGCGCAGAGATTGGCGGCGGCCTCCGCGTCGAGCTCGATGACCTCGGGAATCAGCAATAGCTGCCGCGAGATGCCGCCATTGGCGAAAGCACGCTTCAGGCGCTCATAGACAAGGCGCTCATGCGCGGCGTGCTGATCGACGATGACGAGCGCATCCTCGGTCTCGGCGATGATGAAGGTGTCGTTGATCTGCGCGCGGGCGGCTCCAAGCGGATAGAGCGTCGCTTGCGCATCGTTTTGCGCGAGGGTGCCGCGCAGATCCGCGCTTGGCTCGGCGAGCTCCCCGAGCGGGGCCTGCGCCGTTTCCGCGAAGCCGAACGCGCTTCTGCCGCCCGATTGCGCCTGGAAGGACCTGACTTGGCTCTCAGGCGTCGCCATGCGTTGCATGGCAGCTTGCGACAGTGACGAGGTGGCGCGGTGACCCGCGGCGCCGAGCGTGTCCCTGAGCGCGCCGATGATCAGCGAGCGGATGCCGTTCGGATCGCGGAATCTGAGCTCGGTCTTGGCCGGATGGACGTTCACGTCCACCTCTTCGGGGGGCAGCGTCAGGAACAGAGCGAGCATCGGGTAGCGGTTTTGCGGTACAAGATCGCCATAGGCGGCGCGCACCGTGCCGGCGAGCAGCTTGTCGCGCACGGGGCGGCCATTGACGATGAGACAAAGCTGGAGACTGTTCGACCGATGCAGCGTGGGAAGGCCAGCGAAGCCTTCGAGCGCGACGCCGCCGCGTTGCGCGCGCACCGGTAGCGCGTCCTTGACGAAGTCGGGCCCGAGGATGCGGCCTAGCCGAGCCAGCCCATGGTCGATCAGCCCCGGCGGGCAGGCTTCGAGGCGGAACGCCGTGCGATCCTCGCTGGTCAGGCTGAAGGCAATTTCCGGTCGCGCCAGAGCCAGCCGCTTCACCATGTCGGCGATGGAAGCCGCCTCGACCCGCTCCGATTTCATGAATTTCAGCCGTGCCGGTGTCGCGTAGAACAGGTCGCGCACCTCGACCCGCGTTCCGGTCGCAAGCGCGGCAGGCTTGAGCTTCGTCTTGCGGCCGCCATCGACGGCGATCTCATAAGCTTCGGAGGCGCCCTGCGCGCGGCTCTGCATCGAGAGCCTGGCGACCGCGCCGATCGAGGGTAGCGCCTCGCCGCGGAAGCCGAGCGTCAGGATCGAGGAAAGGTCGTCATCGGCGAGCTTGGAGGTGGCGTGGCGCTCGACGGCGAGCGCAAGATCGTCTGCCGCCATGCCAGAGCCGTCGTCGGCAACGCGGATCAGCCGCAAGCCGCCGCCCGAGGTGGCGATGTCGATGCGGCGCGCACCGGCATCGACCGCGTTCTCGACCAGCTCCTTGACGACGCTCGCGGGCCGCTCGACGACCTCACCCGCGGCGATGCGGTTGACGAGGTCTGGGGGCAGCTGACGAATGGCCATCGGTCGCCTCTGCCGGGGCGC
>JBAUOI010000200.1:0-9916 GCA_049579665.1 Methyloceanibacter sp. | reverse complement strand
TCGCCGAGATCGAGACCGACAAGGCGACCATGGAGGTCGAGGCGCCGGAGGACGGCGTGATCGAGAAGCTGCTGCTCGCCGCAGGCACCGAGCATGTCCCGGTCAACCACCCCATCGCTATGCTTCTAACCGAGGATGAGGCCCAGCCCCAGGCCGCAGCGCCACCCTCTCCCCTTGGGGGAGAGGGGGTACAAGAGGCAAGCGCCGCACCAGACTCGATCTCTGTGCAAAAAGGGGAGGGGCCGCTCGCCACCGAGCAGGTGATGCACAAGATCGCCGAGCAGATCAGGCGGAATGGTGGCAACGGTCACGTGGCCCGCATCTTCGCCTCGCCGCTGGCGCGGCGGCTCGCGCGCGAGGCGGGCATCGAGCTAGCGGCGCTGAACGGCTCTGGCCCGCATGGCCGCATCGTCAGGCAAGACGTCGAGCGCGCGGCGACCACGCCTAAGCAAGCGGAGCGCATCGAAGTGGTTCCAGACTTCGAAGAGGTCGAGCCAGCCGAGATCGAGCAAGCGCCTGAGCCTCGCCCGCAAGAGCTCGTCACCCGGCACGAACCGCAAGAGGCGCGCGGGCTCTCCGACCGCCAGGTGCTCGCGCTCTACGAGCCGGGGTCATATGAGATCGCCCCGCACGACACGATGCGGCGCTTCATCGCCGAACGGCTTACGCTGTCGAAGCAGACCATCCCGCATTTCTATCTCGCCATCGATTGCCAGCTCGATGCGCTGATGGCCGCTCGCGCGCGAATGAACGCACTCGCCCCGCAAGAGGGCCCGCGCGCCTTCAAGCTGTCGCTCAACGATTTCATCGTCAAGGCGCTGGCCATGGCGCTGCAAACCGTGCCGGCCGCAAACGCCACCTGGACGGAAGCGGGCCTGCTCCGCCATCGCGCCTCCGACATCGCGGTCGCCGTCGCGCTCGAAGGCGGCGGCCTGCACACGCCGGTGATCCGCGACGCCGAGATCAAGAGCCTGTCGGAGATCTCCAACGAGATGCGCGATCTCGCCGCCCGCGCGCGCTCGAAGCGCCTGGCGCCGCACGAATATCAGGGGGGCTCGACCACCATCTCCAATCTCGGCATGTACGGCATCGACCGCTTCGACGCGGTGATCAACCCGCCGCAAGCCTCGATCATGGCGGTCGGCCGCGCCGAGAAGCGCGCGGTGGTCAAGGACGACGCGCTGAAGATCGCCACCATGATGAGCGTGACGCTCTCGGTCGACCACCGCGTGATCGACGGCGCGCTGGGCGCCGAGCTGCTCGCCGCCTTCAAGGCCTATATCGAAGACCCCGTGACCATGCTGGTGTAGGCCGTCATTCATGACCGAGACGCGCTTCGATCTGGCAATCATCGGCTCTGGGCCCGGCGGCTATGTCGCCGCTATCCGCGCGGCGCAACTTGGGCTGAAGACCGCGATCATCGAGCGCGAGCATCTCGGCGGCATCTGCCTCAACTGGGGCTGCATCCCGACCAAGGCGCTGCTGCGCACCTCCGAGCTTTACACGTCCATGCGCCGCGCGTCCGAGTTCGGGCTCGCCTGCGACAATCTCCATTTCGATCTTGCCCGCGTGGTCGAGCGCAGCCGCAAAGTCGCCGACCGTCTCGCCAACGGTGTCGCTTACCTCATGCGCAAGAACCAGGTCGAGGTGATCAAGGGAACGGCGCGGCTCAGAGAGCAGGGTCGCGTCGCCATAATCGGCCCAGGCGGAGAGGTCCTTCCCGATATCGAGGCCCAGCACATCATCATCGCCACCGGCGCCCGCGCCCGCACGCTCCCTGGGCTCGAGCCGGACGGAAAGCTGATCTGGACCTACAAGGAGGCGATGGTGCCGGCGAGCTTTCCCACATCGCTGCTCATCGTCGGCTCCGGCGCCATCGGCATCGAGTTCGCGAGCTTCTATCGCAGCCTCGGCGCCGAGGTGACGGTGGTCGAAATGCTGCCGCGGATTCTTCCCGCCGAGGATGCCGAGATCTCCGAGCTGGCGCGGAAAGCCTTCACGCGGCAAGGCATCGTCATCCATACCGCCACGCGGGTAGAGCGCCTGAGCAAGGGGGCCGACAGCGTCACCGCAACCCTCAAGAAAGAGGACGGCAGCAGCACTGAGATCACCGCTGACCGCATCGTTCTCGCCATCGGCATCACCGGCAATGTCGAAGGGCTCGGACTCGAGGCCCCGGGCGTCAAGATCGAACAGGGCCACATCGTGGTCGACGAATGGGGCCGCACCGGCGCGCCCTCCCTTTACGCCATCGGCGACGTGGTCGGTCCGCCCTGGCTCGCGCATAAGGCAAGCCATGAGGGCATCATCTGTGTCGAGAAGATCGCGGGCGTCGACGGCGTGCATCCGCTCGACAAGACCGCGATCCCTTCCTGCACCTATAGCGCGCCGCAAGTGGCGAGCGTCGGCCTCACCGAAGAGCAAGCGCGCGCATGGGGCCATGAGCTCAAAGTCGGCCGCTTCCCCTATTCGGCCAACGGCAAGGCTATCGCGCTGGGCGAGACCGAGGGGCTCGTCAAGACCATTTTCGACGCCAACACCGGCGCTCTGCTCGGCGCGCATCTGATCGGCGCCGAGGCCACCGAGCTGATCCAGGGCTTCGTCATCGCCAAGACGCTGGAAACCACAGAGGCCGAATTGATCGCCGCCATCTTCCCCCACCCGACATTGTCGGAGATGATGGGCGAATCGGTGCTCGATGCCTACGGCCGCGCGCTGCACATCTAGCGCGCGGAACGGGGAAGGGGCCCGACCAAAAGGGGAGCGAAATCATGAGCCTAATCATCTTTCTCGTCGTCGGTCTGATCGCCGGCGCGCTGGCCTCCTCATCATGGGCCGCCAGCAGGACCTGCTGGTGAATCTGCTGATCGGCATTGTCGGCGCCGTGGTCGGCGGTCTCTTGGCCGGCCTGCTCGGGCTTGGTGCGTACAATCTGCTGGGCTCAATCATCATCGCCACCATCGGCGCCATCATCTGCATCTATGTCTGGCAGCGCATGCGGTGAGGGGGATCGGTCTGTAACTAAGGCCACGAAGACCTATATGCAGGATGCCGCCGCGAGCGGCGGACATTGGCTGAGCGACTGCAAGATGCGACTCGGGAGGTCTCAATGGATAACGCGCAGACTTTGCTTGACATGCCGGGAGTTGGTTTCTTCGGTATGCTGATTATCGGCATCATTGCGGGCTATATCGCCGAAAAGGTCACCTCGAGCGATCACGGCCTGCTCACCAATCTTCTGGTCGGCATCGCCGGGTCGTTTGTCGGCGGCACGCTCGCCAATGTGTTGAAGATCGAATTCCATGGCTGGCTCGGGAATTTGATCGTGGCCTCGATCGGCGCCGTTCTCGTGCTATGGATCTGGCGGAGCATCAGGGGCCCCGCCACGACGTAAGTTTGGAGTCTGCCGCCATCGTGACGCTGCTCGATCGGTCTGACGGGTTGAAGGCGCGGCCGCGCCATCCGGAAAAGGCGCGGCTGCCCGACACGCCCGTCCTGCCCAAGCCCGCCTGGATCAGGGTGCGGGCGCCCGGCGCGCACGCATTCGACCAGACCCGCGCGGTGCTGCGCGCCCATCGCCTCGCCACAGTCTGCGAGGAGGCGGCCTGTCCGAATATCGGCGAGTGCTGGGGCAAGCGCCACGCCACCTTCATGCTGATGGGCGACACCTGCACGCGCGCTTGCGCCTTCTGCAATGTGCGCACGGGCAAGCCGGGAGCGCTCGATGCGGGCGAGCCGACCCGCGTGGCAAGCGCCGTCGCGGCACTTGCGCTGACCCATGTGGTGGTCACCTCGGTCGATCGCGATGATCTCGATGACGGTGGCGCCGCTCATTTCGCCGCGACCGTTCGCGCCATCAGGAACGCGCGGCCCGAGACCAGCATCGAAATCCTCACCCCAGACTTCCTGCGCAAGGAGGGCGCGCTCGACATCGTGCTCGGCAACCCTCCCGACGTGTTCAACCATAATGTCGAGACGGTGCCTTCGCTTTACCGGCGCATTCGTCCGGGGGCTGATTATCGCCATTCGCTCGTTTTGCTCGCCCGCGCCAAGGCGGCCAACCCCGGCCTGTTCACCAAATCGGGCATCATGGTCGGCTTGGGCGAGACCCCGGATGAGGTGCTCGCGGTGATGGACGACATGCGCGCGGCTTGCGTCGATTTCCTCACCATCGGCCAATATCTCCAGCCGACCCGCAAACATGCGGCCATCGATCGCTTTGTTACCCCCGACGAGTTTCAGGCGTATAAGCGGACCGCCGAAGAGAAAGGTTTCCTGCTCGTGGCCGCAAGTCCGCTCACCCGTTCGTCCTATCACGCGGCGCAAGATTTCGCCCGGCTCAAAGCCGCGCGCCAGGCCTCGCTCGGCGCCTGACCTCACTCGATCGGCGCGCACCCCCATGCATGTCTACGAGACCACGCATCCTGTCGCCCATTCGGCCGAGGAGATGTTCGCGCTCGTCGCCAATGTCGAGGACTATCCGAAATTCCTGCCGCTCTGCGAGGAGCTGAAGGTCACGCGCCGCGAGGAGCGCGAGGGCAAAGACGTACTCGTCGCCACCATGACAGTGGGCTACGGCATGATCCGCGAGAGCTTCTCCACGCGCGTGCATCTCGACCGCGCGGCCCGCTCCATCCTGGTCGAATATCTCGACGGGCCGTTCACCTTTCTCGAAAATCGCTGGCGCTTTCAGCCCGCCGGCGCCAACGCGAGCGAGGTCGCGTTCTATATCGCCTATGCCTTCCGCTCGCGCCTGTTCGAGCGGCTGGTGGGCGGCCTCTTCGCGCGCGCGGTCGAGCGCTATACGAGCGCATTCGAGGCCCGCGCCGATGCGGTCTATGGGCCCAAGGTCGTGGCGCTCAGCTCACAACAGTGAACGAAGCAACGTAAGCGCCTGCGCGACGCTGCGGCGCCTGATCTCGGCGCGCCCGAGATCGCCGAACAGGACCTGCTCGTGGACGATCGGCTGGTCGCGCCGCCCGGCGGCGAAATGCACGAGCCCGACCGGCTTCTCTATCGTGCCACCGTCAGGCCCGGCGATGCCGGTGACGGCTACGGCAAGGCTCGCGCGCGAATGGGTGAGCGCGCCTCCGGTCATGGCCCGCACCACGTCCTCGCTCACCGCGCCATGCCGCTCGATCAGCCAGAACGGGACGCCGAGCATCTCGCTCTTGGCGCTGTTGGAATAGGTGACGAAGCCGCGCTCGAACACGTCCGACGAGCCGGGAATGGCGGTGAGCGCCCCGGCGACCAGTCCGCCGGTGCAGGACTCGGCAACCGTGACCGTCTCGCCGTGGGCGCGGCAGGCTTCGAGCAGCTCGGCGGCCTGAGCGAGAAGGCGCGCGTCGACCTCGATCGCCTCGCTCATGGCAGGCTCACCGTCGCCGTCGCCATTGCGGCGATGCCTTCGCCGCGGCCGATGAAGCCCAAACCCTCGTTGGTGGTCGCCTTGATGCTCACCTGCCTGGGCTCGATGCCAAGCATCGCGGCGATGCGCGAGCGCATCAGATCGCGATAGGGCCCGATGCGCGGCGCTTCGCAGAGCAGCGTGATGTCGGCATGCACGATCGCCCCGCCACGCTCTCTCACCAAGGAGGCGGCATGCTTGAGAAACACCTCGGAAGCCGCGCCACGCCAGCGCGCGTCGGATGGCGGGAAGTGCACGCCGATATCGCCCTCGGCGATGGTGCCGAGCAGCGCGTCGGTCAGCGCGTGCAGGGCCACATCGGCATCGCTATGGCCGACCAGCTTCTTGGGATGTGGAATGGTGACGCCGCACAGGATCACCGCATCGCCCGCACCGAAGGCGTGCACGTCATAGCCCTGCGCCACGCGGATCGTGGCGCTGCCGCCCGCGCCGCCCGGCTTGAGCAGCTCGTCGGCGCGTCTGAGATCCTCAGCCGTGGTGAGCTTGCGATTGTCCTCGGCCCCTTCCACCACAGCGACATCGAGGCCGAACCATTCGGCGATGCCCGCATCGTCGGTGAACTCGCGCGCCGGCTCTTTTGCCGCGGCGCGATGCGCGGCAAGGATCGCATCGAATCGGAAACCTTGCGGCGTCTGGGCGCGCCAGAGCTGATCGCGCTCAGCCGTGCCGACCACCTGTCCGCGCGCGACCCACTTCAACGTGTCGGTGACGGGAAGGCCCGGCAGCGCCCCTTGATGCGCATCGAGAGTGCCGATGACGCGGGAGATCAGCTCAGCCGAGACGAACGGCCTTGCCGCGTCGTGGATCAGAACGGAGGAGGGGGCGTCGCCCGCCAACGCCTCGAGACCCGCGCGGACCGAGTCCTGCCGCCGCGCGCCGCCTCGCACCGCTCCTCGCAGTCGCTTCGTGTGCGGCTCGCTTGCGGCCGCATAGAGCGCCGCATCGTCGGGATGGATGACCACCAGAATGTCGCCGACGCCGGGATGGGCGGCGAAGGCGGCAATGCTGCGCGACAGCACCGGCACTCCGCCGATTGGCCAATATTGCTTGGGCCGGCCGTCCTCGCCTGATGCCCGGGCACCCCGGCCCGCGGCGACAATCAGCGCCGCGACACTCACAAAACGGTCCTCCGTGACGCCTTAACCCTCTGATTCATTAAAATGCTGCACTGCGGCAAAACTGATATTGCCGCCGCGAAAAAACCCTCGTATGGTGCCCAATTAAAGATCATGGGGCCTACTTGCATAAAAATTGTGCATCCTCGGTCGAAGCGGCAGACGACGAGCAAAGGATACACCGCTTGAGCAGCTCGACCAAAAAACCCAATCTGCGACGCGTCGTCCAAGCCCAGCCGATCCCGACAGAGGCGTTGCTCGGCGCGCTGCCCCATCCGCTGCTGGTCATCGGCGAGGGGCTTACCATCGAATACGCCAACACCGCAGCGGAAGATTTCTTCCAGATGAGCGCCGGCGTTCTCTGCCGCCGCGCTCTCACCGACGTGGTCGCCTTCGGCAGCCCGCTGATCGCTCTCGTCGAGCAGGTGCAGCGGAACGGCACCACGGTCAACGAATATGGCGTCGATCTCGGCTCGTTCCGCTTCGATGCGCCGAAGCTCGTCGATCTTTACGGCGGTCCTGTCGCCGAGATGCCGGGGCGCGTGCTGATCATGCTCCAGCAGCGCAGCATGGCGCAGATGATCGAGCGCCAGCTCACCCATCGTGGCGCCGCCCGTTCCGTCTCCGGCCTTGCCGCCGTGCTGGCGCATGAGATCAAGAACCCGCTCTCCGGAATCAGGGGCGCGGCGCAGCTCCTCGATAGCGAGCGCACCGATAGCGACCGCACCCTGACCCAGCTGATCTGCGCCGAGTCCGACCGCATCTGCAAACTGGTCGACCGCATGGAGATCTTCGGCGACGAGCGACCCTTGCAGCGCGAGCCGGTGAACATCCATGACGTGCTCGACCACGTGAAGCAAATTGCCACCACCGGCTTCGCCCGCCAGATCAAGATCGTCGAGAACTACGATCCATCGCTGCCGCCCGTGCCGGGCAGTCGCGACAAGCTGATCCAGGTCTACCTCAATCTCATCAAGAACGCGGCCGAAGCGATCGGCGAGGATAGGGCCGACGGCCAAATCACGCTGACGACATCCTTCCGCCCCGGCGTGCGCCTCTCGGTGCCGGGGAGCCAAGCCCGCGTCAGCCTGCCGCTCGAGATCGCGGTGGAGGATAACGGCGCCGGCGTGCCCCCCGACCTCATGCCGCATCTGTTCGACCCCTTCGTCACCACCAAGCCGTCGGGGACAGGGCTCGGCCTGGCGCTGGTCGCCAAGATCGTGGGCGATCACGGCGGCATCATCGAATGCGACTCGCGGCCCAGGCAGACCATCTTTCGCACGCTGATGCCGATGGCTGAGAGCGAAGCAGCGCAAAGCGGGCACGGTTAGACCTCATGGCCAAAGGCAATATCCTCATCGCCGACGACGACGCTGCGATCCGCACCGTTCTCAACCAGGCGCTCGCCCGCGCCGGCTACGCGCCGCGCGCGACCGGCAACGCCGCGACGCTCTGGCGCTGGATCAGTCAGGGCGACGGCGACCTCGTCATCACCGACGTGCTGATGCCCGACGAGAGCGCCTTCGATCTCATCCCGCGGGTGAAGAAGCTCCGCCCCGATCTGCCGATCATCGTCATGAGCGCGCAGAACACTTTCATGACGGCGATCACCGCCGCCGAGCGGGGCGCTTACGAATATCTGCCGAAGCCTTTCGATCTGAATGAGCTCGTCGCCGTGGTTGGCCGCGCGCTCGCCGAGCCGCGCAAGAAAGCGCAGCGGCTATCGGCCGACGCCAATGAAGGATTGCCGCTGATCGGGCGCTGCCCGGCGATGCAGGATATCTATCGCGTGCTTGCGCGCCTCACCCAGACCGACCTCACGGTGATGATCACCGGCGAGTCCGGTACCGGCAAGGAGCTCGTCGCGCGCGCGCTGCACGAATACGGCAAACGGCGCAACGGGCCGTTCGTCGCCATCAACATGGCGGCAATCCCGCGCGAGCTGATCGAGTCGGAGTTGTTCGGCCACGAGAAGGGAGCCTTCACCGGGGCACAGAACCGTCACGTCGGCCGTTTCGAGCAGGCCGAAGGCGGCACGCTGTTTCTCGACGAGATCGGCGACATGCCGATGGAAGCCCAGACGCGGTTGCTGCGCGTGTTGCAGGAGGGCGAATACACGACGCTCGGCGGCCGTACGCCGATCAGAACCAATGTTCGCATCATCGCCGCCACCAATCGCGACCTGCAACAGCAGATCGATCAGGGCCTGTTCCGCGAGGATCTCTTCTATCGGCTGAACGTCGTGCCGCTCAGGCTGCCGCCGTTGCGGGAGCGGCTCGAGGACATCCCCGATCTCGTGCGCCACTTCCTCGGCATCGCCGAGAAGGAGGGCCTGCCGCCGAAAAGCTTCGAGCCTGCCGCCATCGAGCGCCTCAAGCGCTATCATTGGCCCGGCAATGTGCGCGAGCTCGAGAATTTGGTGCGCCGGCTCTCTGCCATCTACGCGCAGGACATCGTCAGCGTGGAGATGGTTGAGAACGAGCTGGCGAGCGCGGCAAGGGCGCCGTTCCCGGATGCAGCCGAGCCGTCAGGCGATCTTTCGGAGTCGGTGGAGCGCTTCCTGTCGGACTATTTCCTGAGCTTCGGCCAGGACCTGCCGCCGGCCGGCCTCTACACACGCATATTGCGCAAGGTGGAATCGCCCCTGATCACGGCCGCGCTCGCCGCGACGCGCGGCAATCAGATCCGCGCGGCCGATCTTCTGGGGCTTAATCGCAACACTCTTCGCAAGAAAATTCGCGACCTCGGCATCAAGGTCATCAGGACCCCTGGAACCTGATGAAAACGGCAAACTTGCATAACTAACTGATTTCCAATCTCTTTCGGCTCGGTCGACGTGGATTTGTCACAATCGCATTTACCAAGCGATTGTCGCCAAAGCGCCACATTGTGATTTTATTGCATCATGCTTGAGGCGGACGCTCCCATATCAGAGGCAGTAAGCCCTTGGGGAGAGCAGGGGAATGCGGTTGCGTGGCGTGTTCCAATCCTTGCAATCGGCAGCCGAGCGCATCTTGCTCGGACGCCCGCGCGAAACCATGAGCAAAGCTTCGGGCAAGACGCGGCGCCCCGCAGAGTCCGCCATTGCCCTGCCAGGCACGGCTAGAGGCCGCAGCCGCATACCTTTCAAGCTCGGCCTGATCGTCGTCGTGGCCTCGCTCTGCTCGGGCCTTGCCACTTATCTGATCCTCACCGGCCTCACGCCCATCGTGCCGACGCATCGGGTCGTGGTGGGCGTGCTGCTCATCAACGCAATGCTCGTTTTGGCGATGCTCGTCATCATCGCCTGGCAGGTGACCGGGCTTTGGCTCGCGCGACAGCGGCAAGTCGCCGGCGCGCAGCTTCACGTGCGCATCGTCAGCCTGTTCAGCGT
>JBAUOI010000199.1:0-3552 GCA_049579665.1 Methyloceanibacter sp. | reverse complement strand
AACTAGGTGCGGTGCAATAAGGGGCTACTCGGCCGCCGTGGGCAATTTTGGTCCCCGCCGCCTGCGGCGCCGGCTCCGGCGCTCGTGATCTTGGCTTGAGGCAGCGCTTGCGGCCGAGCTGAAGGCGCGGGCCTCGGGCGTTAACTGGCCGTCTGCCGGAAGGGGTTCCTCAGGCGCCGGGAACAGCATGCCGGCCTCCGCGGCCGAATCCGCCTCGACAACGGTTTCCGGGCCTGCCTCGCCTTGCGCGGCGGCCGCGGCATGGGCGAGAGCCGCCTCGGCCTCGGCCTTGGCCTTCTGGTGGTCCCTGGCGAGATAGGTATAGACGGCCGGCGTCACGAACAGGGTGAACAGCGTGCCGATGGTCATGCCCGCCGCGATCACGACGCCGATATCGAAGCGGCTCGCGGCGCCCGCGCCCTTGGCGATGAGCAGCGGCACCATCGCCACGACCATGGCGGCGGTCGTCATGAGGATCGGCCGCAGACGGATCGCGGCCGCATGCTCGATCGCCTCGCGCCGGGAATAGCCCTGCTCCTCCTGGAGCTTGTTGGCGAAGTCCACCATCAGGATGCCGTGCTTCGAGATCAGCCCGATCAGCGTCACGAGGCCGATCTGCGTGTAGATATTGATCGAGGCGAGTCCGGCGTTGAGCGGAATGAGCGCGCCGAACATCGAGCACGGCAACGCGATCAAAATAATAAGTGGGTCGCGGAAGCTCTCATATTGCGCGGCGAGCACCAGGAAGATGACGATCAGCGCAAACACGAAGGTGTAGACGAGCGCGCTGCCTTCTTGCACGAACTGCCGGCTCTCGCCCTGGAAGTCGTAAGTGAAGCCTTCCGGGAAACTTTGCTCGGCCTTCTTTTTCAGGAAATCGATGGCCTCACCGACCGTCCGCCCGGGAAACGGCACGGCTGAGAGCGTCGCCGAGTTGAGCTGCTGGAAATTGGTGAGCGAGTTCGGCTGCACCACCTTCTTCACCGTCGCGACGTTGGAGAGCGGCACCAGGGTTCCCGCACTGGTGCGGATCTGGTAGCGCGTCAGCCAATCCTCGTTCAGCCTGAACTCGCGCGGCACTTGCGGAATGACTTGGTAGCTTCGCCCGTAAAGGTCGAACAGATTGACGTAGTTGCCGCCGAGGAGGGTGGCGAGCGAGTTGCCGATATCGGCCATGGTGATGCCGAGCCGGTTGGCCTTGTCGTGGTCGATCTGGAACTCGAGCTGCGGCGTCTCGAAGCGCAAATCCGAATCCGAGAAGATGAACATGCCGCTCTCGCGCGCGGACTTCTCCACGTCGGCGAGCACGTCGGCGAGCTCGCGGAAATCGCGCGTCGTGGTGATGACGAATTGCACCGGCGGCCCGCCGACCGAGCCCGGCAGCGGCGGCGGCGAGAAGGATAGCGCCAGCGCCGGTGCGATGCCGGCGATCTTCGGCTGCAAATCCTGCAGCACCGCCTTGTGGTTCCGCTCCCGCTCGCCCCACGGCTTCAGCAGCACGCCGGCAAAGCCCTGATGCACGTCGCCCATGCCGTTGATGGCGAAGACGTGCTCCTTCTCCGGCACGGTGCTGAAGATCGCGTTGAGCTGCTGCGTCGACTCCTCAAGGTAGTCGAGGTTGGCGTATTGCGGCGTCTTCACCAGCGTGAAGAGAATGCCCTGGTCCTCCTCCGGCGCGAGCTCGCGCTGGGTCGTCATATACATGAGCCCGGTCGCGGCGATCACGCCGACCAGGACCAGCAGCGTCACCGGCCGATAGTTCAAGGTGCGGCCGAGGCGCCGCTGATAGCGCCGCTTCAGCCCCTCGAACAGCCGGTCGAGATTGCGCGTGAGCCAGCCGGCCTTGTCGTGCGCGTTCTCGGCCTTGAGCAGCTTCGAGCACATCATCGGCGACAGCGTCACGGCGATCACGCCCGACACGATCACGGCGCCCGCGAGCGTGAGCGCGAATTCGCGGAACAGCACGCCGGTCAGTCCCGAGACGAAGGCGATCGGCGCATAGACCGCGGCGAGCGTGATGGTCATGGCGATGATCGGATAGAGGATCTCGCGCGCGCCGATCAGCGCCGCATCGAACGGCCGCATGCCCTGCTCGATATGCCGGTGGATGTTCTCGACCACGACGATGGCGTCGTCCACCACCAGCCCGATGGCGAGCACGAGCGCGAGCAGCGTCATCAGATTGATCGAGTAGCCGAGCGCCGCGAGCAAGGCGAGCACGCCGATCAGCGACAACGGGATGGTGACGATCGGGATGATGGTCGACCTGAGATTGCCGAGGAACAGGAAGATCACCACGATGACGATGATCGCCGCTTCGCCGAGCGTCTTCATCACCTCCCACAGCGAGGCGCGAATGAAGTTGGTGGCATCATACGCGATTGCCGCTTCCAGCCCCGGCGGAAGCTCTCTCTGGATCTCCGGAAAGGCCTTGCGAACATCGGTGATCACCGTCAGCGGGTTCGCCGTGGGCGTGGCGTAGACGCCGATGAACACGGCCTTCAGCCCGTCGAAGGCCGACGAAGAGTCCGCATTTTGCGGGCCGAGCTCAATCTGCGCGACGTCCGCGAGCCGGACCAGAGAGTCGCCGCGACCCATCACCACGAGCTTGCCGAACGACTCCGGCGTCTGAAGCGAGGTCTTGGCGTCGATATTGGTCTGCACGAAATCGCCCTTCACCTGACCGGGCGCCGAGGTGAAATTGTTGGCGGCGAGCGCCGCGCGCACATCGAGCGGCGTGACTCCGAGCGAGGCCATGCGGTCGGGATCGAGCCAGATGCGCATGGCGAACACCTGACCGCCTAGCATCTGGGCGTTGGCCACGCCGTTGATGGTCTGCAGCCTGGGCTGCACCACGCGCGTGATGTAATCGCTGATCTGCGAGGCGGTCATCACGTCGGAATTGAAAGAGAGATACATCAGCGCGTATCCCTCCCCGGTCTGCTTGGTGACGATGGAATCGTTCGCCTCGCGCGGCAGGATGCCCTTAACCTGCGCGACCTTGGACAGCACGTCGGTCATCGCCCGGTCGGGATCGGCGTCGAGCTTCAAGTTGAGGGTGACCGTGCTGACATTCTGCGTCGATGAGGCGGTCAGCGTGTCGATGCCTTCCGCGCTGGCCACCGCCTGCTGGATCGGCACGGTGATGAAGCCCTGGATCAGGTCCGCATTCGCGCCCGGATAGGTCGTGACCACGGTAATGGTGGTGTTCGACAGCTCGGGATATTGCCGGATCGGCAGCTTGAAGCCCGCTTGCGCCCCGACCAGGAGGATCAGCAGGCTCACCACCGTGGCGAGCACCGGCCGCTTGATGAAGATATCGGTGAAGCTCATGGGATTATTGCTTCGGCAGCTCCGCCGACGGCTTCAGCGCGCTCGAATTGTCGATCTTCACCGTGGCGCCAGGCTGCAATTTCAGCTGGCCACTGGTCACGACCTGCTCGCCGGTTTTGACGCCTTCAAGAATGGCGACCCGGTCGGCCTCGGTCGCACCCACGCGCACGAAGCGGCGCTCGACCGTAAGCTTGGGCTCGGCCGGAACGCTCCCCGTGG
>JBAUOI010000198.1:0-6863 GCA_049579665.1 Methyloceanibacter sp. | reverse complement strand
AAAAAGGCCCCGGTGGGGCCATAAGCTATTGATTTAATTGGTTGCGGGGGTAGGATTTGAACCTACGACCTTCAGGTTATGAGCCTGACGAGCTACCGGGCTGCTCCACCCCGCGTCAACCGAACCCTGGCCCCATGAGCGTGGGGGGCCGGAACCTATAGCAGGTTCAAGGGAGATGTGAAGCGCTTAAACGGCCAGCGTTTTTGACGCTTGGGCCTGATCGCTATATGGCGATCGGCAGGGCTTTTGTGACCACCCCTGCGCGCCCGCGGACCTCAATTTCCGCCCAATTTTCTCGATTCACTCGGAGGGGTGAGCCTCGCATCCTCCAAGCCCAGCCGTTGCGGATGCGGCCAGCCGAGCCAGCGTTGGGTCCTGACGCCGCGGATGCGGTAACCGCCGTCAGGCGTGCGCTCGAACAGCCAACGCCGCGCCGCGAACCGTTCGCGCACCAGATAGGGAAAGGCCGTGCCGAGCATCGCGCCGGCGACGATGTCGGTGAAATAATGCTCGCCGATCAAGACCCGGCTTGCCGCGATCCAGGCGGCGAGCGTGTAGAGCAGCACCCTTCCCTTCGGCCACAACATGCCGATCACCGTGGCGAAGGCAAAGATATTGGTGGCATGGCCCGACGGAAACGAGGCCCAATCCGAATCGAAGGCGAAGGGTTTGAAATCGAGCGGGCCGACCGAGTCGAACAATTTCGGCCGCGCCCTGCCGACGATGTTCTTGGTGAGATTGGCAATGAGACCCGCTCCGCCAATGCTGATAAAGACGAAGCCGATGGTGCTGGCGATCAGACCATAGGCGGCCGAGTTCCTGAAGCCGACGTGACGCTTCCTCAGCACGAGCGCGACAGCAATCGCCGCGCCGGTCGGAATCAGCATCCAGTTCGATTTGCCGACATCGGTTATCACGCGAAAAAATTTGCGCGCCTCGGGCATCAACGCCTTCGATCGCTCGAGCATGAAGGGATCGATGACGAGAAACCCGAGAAAGACGACTGACAGCGCGAGCACGACCTGCTCGATGAGGGTAAGGTCCTTCAGGCGCGGAAGCATGGCCTCTCGTCTAGCCAAGATAGGGCCGTTTTGAGGCGCCAGTGCCAAGCGGGTCAGGTGGCCGTGACCTCGCCCGCCTCGCGCTTGCCGAGCCAGATGAAATAGATATTGCGCGAGGAGATGATGAGGCCGGTAGCTTGGCCGAGGATGAATACGGGATCGGCGCGATAGATGGCATAAGCGAGCAGCAAGATGCCGCCAAAACAGCTGAAATACCAGAACGTCTCGGGAATGATGCTCGCCCGCACCTTCTCGGTTGCGATCCATTGCACGAGGAAGCGCATCGAGAACAAGAGTTGCGCGAGAAGCCCGATAGAGAGCCAGACGATTTCGGTGCTCGGCGTGACAAGCCACCAATGCACAAGATTTCCCCAATGCATCTTGTTACCCCCCTTGCGACTGACCCTAAGCCGCGCGACGCTTAGCGCGCCTCCCCCTTGGTGCCGGCGCCGGCAACCGAAGCGCCGGATGCCCGTTCGGCGATCGGCGGAAGTTGCGTGCGCTTGCGCAGCCAGCTTACCCCAACAAGATCGTATAGCCCAATCAGGGCGCGGCCAAGATTGGTGTATTTAGACGCGCCCTTGAGCCTTGGCCGATCATTCACCGCCTCATAGGCAATTTCGTGGCCATAGGTGAGAAACAGCGCCGGCAGATAGCGGTGCATGGTCGTAAAAAAGGGAAGCTGGACAAAGACTTGGCGGTGAAACAGCTTGATGCCGCAGCCGGTGTCTGGGCAGCCGTCGGCGAGCACTTTGTCGCGCAGCCAATTGGCAAAGCGCGAGGCCGCCTTGCGCGAGCCCGGCCCCTTGCGGCCAGTCCTGATTCCGGCGGCCATGGCCGGCTCTTGGCCTTCAGCACCAAGCCGCTTTGCCAGGGGCATGATGTCAGCCGGATCGTTCTGCCCGTCGCCATCCATGGTGGCGATGACGGGATTGCGCGCGGCCCAAACGCCGGTCCTGAGCGCCGTGCTTTGCCCGGCCCTTTGCCCATGCCTGACATAGCGCAGGGTCGGGTAGTTGCGGAGAAGCGCCTTGATTTCAGCCCCCGTTCCGTCGTCGCTCGCGTCGTCGATCGCGATCACCTCGCCAAGCACCGATTCCGGCACTGCCGCGAAGGTTTCCTCGATCAAGCGGCCGATATTGCCTTCCTCGTTAAACGCTGGGATGACAACGGAAATACGCATGAAACCGGGCTCGTGTCGGGACGCGGCAAATAGGCGCTAAGGGGAAGCAGTATCAAGCTTTCGCCGCAGTGCACAACATAGTACATCCTGACCACCTCCCCCTCCGGCCAAAACCCGTCATGCTGCGTCAAGTCTCGCGCCCGGCCATCTCCGATACCGGTTATTTCCTGCGGCTACTTGCCTGCCTCGGAGCGCTGCTCGCTTTGCGGCTGGTCGCGCTCTATGCCGCCAAGACCGATCTCGTGCTCGACGAGGCGCAATATTGGACCTGGTCGCGCGAGCTTGCCTTTGGCTATTTCTCCAAGCCGCCGATGATCGCTTGGGTGATCCGCGGCATCAGCGAGATTTGCGGCAATTCGGAAGCCTGCGTCAGATCCGCCTCGCCCATTCTCTACACTCTCACCTCGGTCATCATCTTTTTCACCTCCCGCGCGCTCTATGGCGCCAGGGTCGGCTTCTGGTCGGCGATCATTTTTGCCACGCTGCCGGGAGTTTCCTATTCGTCGCTGCTGATCACGACCGACGTTCCGCTGATCCTGTGTTGGTCGATCATGCTCTACGCCTGGGTGATGCTGGTGAAGCGGCAAAGCCTCGGCTATGCGATCCTGCTCGGCGTCGCCATCGGGTTCGGCCTGCTCGCCAAGCAGGCGATGCTCTATGTCCTTCCCTGCATCGGCGTGCATGCGTCGGTCAGCAAGGAGGCGCGGGACACGCTGAAGGGCGGACGCGGTTTCGCCGCCGCGGCGATCGCGCTGCTCCTGTTCGCGCCGAATGTCATTTGGAACGCGCAGCACAACTTCCCCACCGTCAAGCATACCGAAGCCAATATCGGCTGGCAGTATCCCTATATCCATCCGCTGCGGCTGCTCGAATATGTGAGCGTACAGTTCGCCGTGTTCGGCCCGATCCTGCTGGTCGTGCTGTTGCGCACGGCGTGGCGCGAGCTCCCGAGGCCGTCCGATCCGCGCAAGGCGCTGCTGCTCTCCTTCTCGCTGCCGGTGCTCGGGCTTCTGGTCATTCAGGCGCTGCTTTCCCGCGCGCACGGCAACTGGTCGGCCACCGCTTATCCTGCCGCCTCGATCCTCGTCACCGCGGTCATGCTCGAGCTCAACCGGGAGACATTGTTCAAGATTTCGCTGGCCTTGCATCTTGCCTTCGCCGTGATTGTCGCGGCCGGACCGGCCTTCGCGCAAAAATGGCGGCTGTTCGAACAGGTTCAGTTCCTCGAACGCGTGATCGGCTGGCACGGATCGGCAGATATCGTGCGCGCGAAATTGGCCGAGCAGCATTACGGCTCGATCCTGGTCGATACGCGGGAGATGGCGGGCGAACTGCTGTATTACCTCCGCGACGTGCCGACCCCGCTTTATGTGTGGCCCTCGGGTTCCACGCCGCACGATCATTACGAGATGACGCGGCCGTTCACCGCCGCAAGCCCGGAGCCGGTCCTCTATGTCTCGCTGAAGCGCTGCCCGCCAAGTCTGACCAAGTCATTCGGTCAGCTCACCTATTTGAGTATTGAGCGGGTGCCTCTCGTGCAGGCGAAGTCGCGGTTGCTGCATTTCTGCCGCCTCGCCGATTACAAGGGGACCCTTCCCGCGGCGCGTTGATGATTCGACGGCGGCTTAAGGGTTGGCGCTGGTGGTCGCCGGAGCGTTCGCGCTCACCGGCACGACGATGTCAATTGAGCCGGCATTGGCGAACTCGAGCGTGAGGATCAGCTGCTCACCGGCCTTCAGCGCATCTTCGAGGCCGAGCAGCATCAGATGGGTGCCCCCCGGCTCCAGCACGAGCGATGCACCGGCCTCGATCGGCACCGGTTCTTCGACTTTGCGCATCTGCATCACGCCGTCGGCGCTCATCGTGGTCTGATGCAGCTCCACCGATTTTGCCTTCGGCGTGCGCGCCGATTTGAGCAGATCGCCGGTATCGCTCTTATTGGCGATGGTCATATAGGCTGCGCTGGTTCCGCCTTGGCCTATGGTCGGCCTTGCCCAGGCACCGGCCACTTCGATCCGCGCGATCTCGGCGGCCCAGACCGTGAGACCCACGAACAGAAGAGCGGCGAGCGTAAGCAGCAGCGCGACGCCGATTTCAACGATGCGTAGCCTGGTGAGCCCGAACATCGTTCGCTCCGGGGCGCTCCTCATGATCTCGCGGTGTTGCATCCAGCCGTTCCGGCCGCACGGGCGAATCCCATGCGATTGTTACTCGTTTTATTCGCGGAGGGCGCGCTCTGTCTTGCGCCGCGGTGTCGCCCGCGCGGAAATGTCTCACGACGGAACGACATTGATCGGAATTGCCGCACTCGCGCCGGTGCGGCTTACCCACAAGTCCCCTAGTCAGGGCGTGACGGCGCGGCTCTGCTGGGCGACCACCGCATCCTGCTGGTCGTCGGGGTCGCCAAAGGAGGAGTCGCGGCCATAGATGTCAGGCCGGAACTGGGCGAGGCCGCTGCCGCTGGCGAACGCCGTCAAATAGACGAAATGCACGGGCACGGGACTGGCGAGCTTGACGTCGGTCTTCTTGCCGCTGTCGATCTGCGCTTGCACCTTCTCCAACGTCCAGCCCTTTTGCCCGCCGAGCAGCCAGGCGACGAGTTCCTGCACCTTCTCCACGCGCACGCAGCCGGAGGAGAAGGCCCGCGCGCTCTGACCGAAAAGCTGCTTGAGCGGCGTGTCGTGCATATAAACGCTGTATTTGTTGGGCATGTTGATGCGCACGACGCCGAGCGCGTTGAAGGTGCCGGGCTCCTGGCGGAACTTGTAGCTGACCACTTGGGGCGAGTCCCAGTCGACCGACGTCGGATCGAGCGGCGGCGAGCCCCAGTCGCGCATGACCATGAAATGCTCTTGGCTGAAATAGCTCGGATCCTTGCGAATTTTCGGGATCAGGTCTTGCGTGGCGACGATGTCGGGAACGCTCCAAGTCGGGAAGAAATTGATCTCGACGATCTTGGCCGACACTTGCGGGGTCGCGCGCGCGGGCTTGCCGGCGACGACATTGCTGTCGAACGAGAGCTCGCCCTTCTGCACGCCCTGCGCGACGAAGAACGGCACGTTGACCAGCACATAGCGCGGCGCCTTGTTGAAACCCATCAGGCCTTGCACGCGCTTGAGATTGGTTTCGAGTTGCTGGAGGCGCTCGGCGGCCGTGACATTCAGCGCGGCGAGCGTCCGCTGATCGACGAAACCGCTGACGCGAAGCCCGTTCCTGATCTGGAAGCGTGACAGCCCGTCGAGGAACTCGCGGTCGAAGGTGGCATTGCTGCCGGAGCCCGAGCCAAGATCGCCCTCGATGATGAGGTGCTTTCTGATCGCGGCGATCTCGCCGCTGGTGTCGCCCTGGCGCAACGTCACCTTCTGCGTGGTGACGGGCCAGCCGCCATTGGCGACGATCTGGCGATAGCGCTCGATGGCCTGCTGGAGTCCGGCGATTGCAGCCTCGCTCACGAAGGGCACGTCGATACGGTAGGCGGGGCTTAGCCGATCGTAGAGGTCGGTGCGCACCTGCTCGCGCCGGGCCTTCTCCCGCGGTGTGACCGGGCCGCTATCGGTGAAGCTGCCATAGGGATTGAAAGTGCCTTGCGCCAAGGCCGGCTTGGCGGCTGGGAGCGCCACGGCGAACATGGCCGCGGCAGCCGCAAGGAGGTGTGCAGCGAAGCGCGACGCGTGGCGCTCTGTTGCCGAGCTTGCAACCGTCATCTTGCGAAAAGCTTCCCTCGCTTCGCTCCGGACTCGCATTAAGTCCAGGATTCCATGTCAAAAAATGGACGAACTCAAGGGCCGGCGCAATCGCCAGTGTGGGTATCCCCACGCGCTGGGAGCGAGGCAGGCGATGCCGCGCAACCCATCAGCCGCCGAGCGCTTCTAGCAAGCGGTCGATGAACGGCGCCTGTGCCGGCAGGATCTTGAGCCGCGCTGCGTCGGGCGTGAACCATTGGGCCCGATCGACCTCGGGGAAGGATTGCAGGCGCCCGCTCTTCGGCGGCCATTCCAGCTCGAAGCGGTTCGACTTCAATCTCGCGGGATCGAAATCGCCGCGAGATGCGAATGCGGTAATGATCTTCCGGCTTGGCTGCTTGATCTCGCCGAGTTCCAACAGCGCGCCTTGCGGCGGCGGTGCCCCCAGCTCCTCTTCGAACTCGCGCCTGGCAACGGCGAGAGGATCCTCGCCTGCTGCGTACTCGCCTTTGGGGATCGACCAGGCGCCAGCGTCCTTGTTCGCCCAGAACGGACCGCCGGGATGCACCAGCAGCAGCTCAAGCGAGGCACCCTCGCCGCGATACAGCAAGATGCCGGCACTCAGCTTCGTCATCACGTGAAGCTAAACGCAAAAAGGCCGCCGCGGATAACAATCCGACGGCGGCCTTGAGCGCTCGTGGCGAACTACTCGTGACACGTTGGTGAACCAACGATCGTGAAAGAGGGGACGCGCTTAGCGCGTATTCTCGATGAGGCGGCGTTACCCGCTCTGACTTCAGGGTTCTGACTCTGCCGGCGCAGCCGGCGCGACCCGCCCTTGGCAAGCCTGGCGACGACCTACTCTCCCGCGTCTTAAGACGCAGTACCATCGGCGCTGGAGCTTTTCACGGCCGAGTTCGGGATGGGATCGGGTGT
>JBAUOI010000197.1:0-2940 GCA_049579665.1 Methyloceanibacter sp. | reverse complement strand
CGGGCCTCGATGTCGGCCTTCTTGCCGGCGCCGCTGACGATGGTGGTGTCGTCCTTGGTGATCGCTACCTTCTTCGCCTTGCCGAGCATCTGCACCGTGACGTTCTCGAGCTTGATGCCGAGGTCCTCGGAGATCAGCTCGCCGCCGGTCAGTACGGCGATGTCCTGCAACATGGCCTTGCGACGGTCGCCGAAGCCGGGCGCCTTGACGGCGGCGACCTTCAAGCCGCCGCGCAGCTTGTTGACCACCAGCGTGGCAAGCGCCTCGCCCTCGACGTCCTCGGCGATCACCAGCAGCGGACGGCCCGACTGCACCACCGCCTCGAGCAGCGGCAACAGCGACTGGAGGCCCGACAGCTTCTTCTCGTAGATCAGAATATACGGGTTCTCGAGATCGGCGATCATCTTCTCCGCGTTGGTGATGAAATAGGGAGAGATATAGCCGCGGTCGAACTGCATGCCCTCGACCACTTCGAGCTCGCTATCGAGGCTCTTCGCCTCCTCGACGGTGATCACGCCCTCGTTGCCGACCTTCTGCATGGCCTTGGCGATCATATCGCCGATCGCCTTCTCGCCATTGGCCGAGATGGTGCCGACCTGGGCGATCTCCGCCGAGCCGCTGACCATCTTCGAGCGCTTCTTGATGTCCTGGACGACGTCGAGCACGGCCTTGTCGATGCCGCGCTTCAGATCCATCGGGTTCATGCCGGCGGCAACCGCCTTCAGGCCCTCGCGCACGATCGACTGAGCGAGCACGGTCGCGGTGGTGGTGCCGTCGCCGGCGGTGTCGTTGGTCTTTGACGCCACCTCGCGCAGCATCTGCGCGCCCATATTCTCGAACTTATCCTCGAGCTCGATCTCCTTGGCCACGGTCACGCCGTCCTTGGTCGAGCGCGGCGCGCCGAACGACTTCTCGAGGATCACGTTGCGGCCCTTCGGCCCCAGCGTGATCTTCACCGCATTGGCCAACACGTCTACGCCACGCATCATGCGCTCGCGAGCGTCGGCCGCGAATTTCACATCTTTAGCTGCCATTTGAATTTGCTCCGGTCTTCTAACCTGGGAAATGTTGCAGGGGGTAGGCGGGAACTAGCCGAGGATACCCATGATGTCGGACTCCTTCATGATCAGGAGCTCATCGCCATCGATCTTGACCTCGGTGCCGGACCACTTGCCGAACAGCACCTTGTCGCCGGCCTTCACGCCCATGGGCTGGAGCTTGCCGTCCTCGCCGCGGGCGCCTGGCCCTGCCGCAACGACCTTGCCGGTCTGTGGCTTCTCCGCTGCCGTGTCGGGAATGATGATGCCGCCTTTAGTTTTCTGCTCCTCCTCGAGCCGCTTGACCACGACGCGGTCGTGCAAGGGACGGAATTTCATGGATCTGTCTCCGAAAGATTGCTTGGAAATTAAGGATTTGTGCCGCTTTGGCACTCAGCTAGGTTGAGTGCTAGCGAGCTGGGCTGGAGATACTGTCGCGGCCCGATTCTGTCAAGCTCAAGGTGCTGGGATAGAGCGAAAAAGGGCGCCCGCCAGCGAGCGAACGCCCAAGTTCACGCGTGAAACAAGCCCGAAGGTGGAAAACGGAGCTCGGGCTTTTTTCTGCTCGCCGCTCGGCGCAATGGACGTAGCCCTTAGGGGAACAGATCCCCTCCCTCGACCCGCCGATCCCGCGCTATACTCGCCGCAACGTAAGCGTGAGGTTGCGGTCATGAGTAAACCCTCGAAGAGCATCCAGAAGCGCGCGCGAGAACTCGCCCGCTCCGGCCAATATATCGGTTGGCGCTCAATCGCATTCGAACTCCAGTTCGAGCCCGGTTACGCGGAAGCGTCCGCCTGGATTAACAGCCTCGCGACACAAGATGAGCTCGACGCCCTTTGCCACGTGGCTCGCGCTAACCGGCGCGTCGATCCCGAAGCCGCCTGATCGCGCTGCGTCTCTGAGTTGCGCCGTGCCCACGATGCGGTTCGCTCCGCGACGGCCTCTCAGCCTGGGGCGAGGCGCGCATAGCCGCCCAGCGCCGCACGCCTGCCAGAGCGTTAAGACCCGCGTGGAGCCTTGTGAGTTTATTGTGCCGGCTGCGGGGGCGTAGACCGTTTGATGAAGGACAGCAGGTAGGCTGGCGAGCGGGCCAGGAACACCGGATCGTTCGCAGGACCGGCCACGCCGTCGACCACGTTACCCGGCAGGAAAGAGAACGCGTTGCATGTGGTGTCCGGCGCGATCGCATTGATGCTGACCTTGCCGAGGGAGGTCGTCTCGCGGCTGTCCTCATTGTCCCATCTGAGCGTCGGGTCGTTGGTCGGATCGCCGTCCTTGCCGCGAATAGCGACTAGCTCGAAACTGACCGGGCCCTTGGCGAGCCGCTCCTTCATTTCATTCTCATAGAAATTGTCGCCCTTCCCCTTCGCCTCGTCGTCGGTGAGCCCGAGCTCGCCGGCATCGGGGATGGCCTTGTACTTGACCAGCGCGGTTTCGCCCTTGGCGTTGGTGAAGGTGAAGGCGTGTACGCCCCAATAATCGACGCCGGCATAGCTTGCCGGAACAGGGTGGCTGTTTAGCCAGGCCCCCTGCCGCGTCGATTCCGGATGCGCGGCGAAGAAGGCGTCGAGCTTGGCCTTGTCGCCCGAGCCGACCGTTTGCAGGAATTCGACGAACAAGGCTGGCGTCTGCACGAAGAACATGGGCGCCGAGATCATCACCAGATCGGTGACGGCGCCGCCGCCGAGATCGAATCTGAGCGCCATGCCGCGCACATTGCCCTTTTCGTTGTCAGCAGCTTGCGGGTTGCCTCCGCCGAGCGAGAAGCGGGCGGTCACCGGAACCGGCTTGGCGAAATGCGGCGCCTTGGAGAGGGCCGCGGCCTCAGGCGCAGGCGTGAACTGACCCGTCAAGCAAAAGCCTTTGGTATGGGCCGCGCGCATTCCGGGATGCACGCCGAAC
>JBAUOI010000196.1:0-14702 GCA_049579665.1 Methyloceanibacter sp. | reverse complement strand
CGCAGAAGCCGCCCGCTTCGGCCTCGGCGGCTCCGCCCCCGCAGCAGGGGCAGTCGACTGTCGTCAAGAAGGCGGCCAAGCCGCCGGTCGCGCCACCCGCGCAATAATTTCCGCTTACGCCGGCTTGCCTTCGAGCCGCGCCAGTGCGCGTGCCCGCCCGATCAACGGCAACAGCTGCTTGAGCTCGGGCCCATGCTCGCGCCCGGTCAATGCGAGCCGGAGCGGCGCGAACAGCGCCTTGCCCTTGGCTCCGGTCGCCTCTTTGACCGCCGAAGACCAGGTGAGCCAGGTCTCCTCGTCCCAAGGCTCGGCAGGGAGCAGGCCTGAGGCTGTGCGACAGAGCTCGCGATTGTCGATCACCGGTTCGAGCGGGCCTTCGACCACGCGCCACCAATGCTTCGCGTCGTCGAGCACGGCGAGATTGCCGCGCACAACCGCCCAGAACTCCTCACCGCCACCGACTCCCATCGCTGCGAGCCGGTCCTTGACGGCGCTGAACGGCAGCATGTGCAACAGCTTCGCGTTGAGCAGGCGCAGCTCGTGCGGGTCGAACCGCGCCGGCGCGCGCGACAGCTTGGCGAAGTCGAAAGCCCGCGCAAGCTCGTCTAGATTTTCATGCGGCGCGACCGGGTCCGAGGTGCCGATCAGCGCCGAATAGCTCGCCACCGCCAGCGCCTCGATCCCCTCCTCGCGCAAGGCGGCGATGGAGAGCGTGCGGTCGCGCTTGGACAGCGCGCGGCCGTCGGCGCCGACCAGGAGATTGTGATGGCCGAAGGCGGGCGGTGTGGCGCCCAGTGCTTCGAACAGCTGGATCTGCGGGGCGGTGTTCGTCACGTGATCCTCGCCTCGGATCACATGGGTGATGCCGAGATCGATGTCGTCGACCACGCTCGGCAGCGTATAGAGATCGGTCCCGTCGGCGCGGACCAGCACCGGGTCTGACAGGGATACGGCGTCGACATGCTGCCGCCCGCGTACCAGATCGTCCCACACGACGTCGCGCTGATCGAGCTTGAACCGCCAATGCGGCTTGCGCCCTTCGGCTTCGAGCCGCGCGCGATCCTCGGCGGTGAGCTGCAAGGCAGCGCGGTCATAGACCGGCGGCTTGCCGCGCGCGAGCTGACGCTTCCGCTTCAGCTCGAGCTCCTCCGGAGTCTCGTAAGCCGGATAGAGGCGCCCGCTCGCTTTCAACTTCTCGACCGCCTCGGCGTAGCGGCCGAACCGGTCAGACTGGCGCACCTTCTCGGCCCAGTCGACGCCGAGCCAGTGAAGGTCCTCCTCGATGCCACGCGCGAAGTCCTCGGTCGAGCGCTCGGTGTCGGTGTCGTCGAGGCGGAAGATCAACCGGCCGCCTGCTCGCCGCGCGAACAGATGATTGAACATCGCGGTCCGGATATTGCCGGCATGGATCCGGCCCGTGGGGCTCGGCGCGAAGCGGACGATGACGCTCATGCCTAGAGCTTCTCGCGGAATTTGTTGGTAATGGGATAGCGGCGGTCGCGGCCGAAATTCTTGGCGGTGATCTTCACGCCGGGCGCCGCCTGCCGCCTCTTATATTCGGCGAGATAGAGCATGCGCTCGACCTTCTTGACGAGCTCAGGCGCGTGTCCGCGCGCGACGATCTCCGGCAGCGGCAATTCGAGCTCGACCAGGCAATTCAGGATATCGTCGAGCACGTCGTAAGGCGGCAGCGTGTCCTGATCGCGCTGGCCAGGCTTGAGCTCCGCGGTCGGCGCCTTGGTCAGCACGTTCTCCGGAATGACGATGCCTTCGGGGCCGAGGCAGCCCTTGGGCCGCGCCGCGTTGCGGTAGCGGGCCAGCGCATAGACTTGCGTCTTGTAGAGGTCCTTGATCGGATTGAAACCGCCATTCATATCGCCATACAGCGTGGCATAGCCGACCGACACCTCCGACTTGTTGCCGGTGGTGAGCACGATCGGACCGAACTTATTGGAAATCGCCATCAGCAGCGTGCCGCGGGCGCGCGACTGGAGATTTTCCTCGGTCGCGTCGGGCGTCGTGCCCGCAAACACCTTCTCCAGAGTTTTGCTCAAGCCGTCGACTGCCGCATGGATCGGCATGATGTCGTAGCGGATGTGCAGTGCTTCGGCGGTGCCCGCCGCGTCGGACAGGCTCTCATTGCTGGTGTAGCTGTAAGGCAGCATCACGCCATGCACGCGGGCAGGTCCCAGCGCATCGACGGCCATCGCCGCGCAGAGCGCCGAGTCAATGCCGCCCGAGAGCCCGAGCACAACGCCTGGAAACCCGTTCTTTTCCACGTAGTCGCGCAAGCCGGTAACGCAGGCGAGATAGTTTGCGGCGTCGCCCTGCTCGACCTCGGCGATGAGGCCCGGCAGACAGCGCCAGCGCCCGTTCTCGCGCCGCCACTCGGTGACGCCGATCGCCTCTTCCCAGGCCGGCAGCTGCACGGCAAGGCTCGCATCGTCATTCAGCACGAAGGAAGCGCCGTCGAACGCGAGCTCGTCCTGGCCGCCCACCTGATTGACATAAGCGAGCGGCAGGTTGGTTTCCGCCACGCGTGTCTCGGCCACGCCGTAGCGCACATCCTGCTTGTCGATCCAATAGGGCGAGCCGTTTGGCACGATCAGCAGCTCGGCGCCCGCTTGCTTCAGCGCCTCGCAGACCTCGTCGCTCCAAATATCCTCGCAGACCGGAACGCCGAGCCTGATGCCACGGAAGTCGATCGGCGCCGGCATCGGTCCCGGAGCGAACACCCGCTTCTCGTCGAACACGCCATAGTTCGGCAGATTGTTCTTGTAGCGGATTTCGGCGATGCGCCCGCCATCGAGCAGCGCCACGGCGTTATAGACGAAAGGCGGCTCGCCCCAGGGAAGGCCCATGAGAATGGCCGGGCCGCCGTCTTCCGTGTCGCGGGCAAGCGCCTCGCAGGCTTCGCGCGCGGCGTTCTGCAAGGCGGGCTTCAGCACCAGATCCTCGATCGGATATCCGGTGAGGAAAAGCTCGGTGAAGGCGATCAGATCGGCGCCGGACTCGGCGGCTCGGGCGCGCGCCTCGCGCGCTGTCCTCAGATTGCCGTCGAGATCGCCCACGACGGCATTGAGTTGCGCCAGAGCGAGCTTGAAATTGTCCTTGATTGCATGCGCCATGACAGGAACTTATTCCAAAAGTTTCAAAATTGGATTCGTCATGGCCGGGCTTGTCCCGGCCATCCACGTCTTTCACTCTAAAGGAAATTCGTGGATGCCCGGCACTTCGGCCGGGCATGACGAGTCATCTGGAATCATTCGCCCGCGGCAAACGCGATCTCGGGCTCGGGCCGCCCTTCCCGCTCGCGCTTCAGCCGCTCGGCCACGATGAAGGCAAGCTCGAGCGACTGGTCGGCGTTGAGCCGCGGATCGCAATGAGTGTGGTAGCGGTCGCGCAGATCGGAATCGGTGACGGCCTTGGCGCCGCCGACGCATTCGGTGACGTTCTGCCCGGTCATCTCGACGTGGATGCCGCCCGCATGCGTTCCCTCGCTCCGGTGGATGTCGAAGAAGGTCTCGACCTCGGACAGGATGAGATCGAAGGGGCGCGTCTTGTAGCCGCTTCCTGCCTTGATGGTGTTGCCGTGCATCGGATCGCAGGCCCACACCACGCTCTTGCCCTCGCGCTTCACCGCGCGCAGCAGCGCCGGCAGATGCTTGCCGACCTTGTCCGCGCCGAAGCGGCAGATCAGCGTGAGCCGGCCGGGCTCGTTCTGCGGGTTGAGCACGTCGATCAGCGTGAGCAGCGCCTCAGGCGCAAGGCTCGGCCCGACCTTGGCGCCGACTGGATTCCTGATACCGCGCAGATATTCGATATGCGCGTGGTCGAGCTGGCGGGTGCGGTCGCCGGCCCACAGGAAGTGGCCGGAGGTCGCGTACCAATCGCCCGAGGTTGAATCGACCCGGGTCATGGCCTGCTCGTAGCCGAGCAAGAGCGCTTCATGGCTGGTATAGAAGCTCGTGGTGCGAAGCTGCGGCGCATTCTCGGGCGTGAGCCCAATGGCGCGCATGAAGCGCAACGTCTCGGCGATGTGCTCCGCGACTTCCTCGTAACGATGCCCGGCGGGGCTGTCCTTGACGAAGCCGAGATTCCATCGATGCACATGCTCGAGATTGGCGTAACCGCCTTGCGCAAACGCGCGCAGCAGATTGAGCGTGGCGGCGGACTGGCGATAGGCCATCAGCATGCGATTGGGGTCCGGCATGCGCGCGGCTTCCGTGAACTCGATGCCATTGATGATGTCGCCGCGATAGCTCGGCAGCTCCTTGCCGTCTTGCGTCTCCATCGGCGCCGAGCGCGGCTTGGCGAACTGGCCGGCAATGCGGCCGAGCTTCACCACCGGCGAGCCGCCGGCATAAGTCAGCACCACCGCCATTTGCAGGAACACGCGGAAGAAATCGCGGATCGCGTCGGCGCGGTGCTCGGCGAAGCTCTCGGCGCAATCCCCGCCTTGCAGTAGAAACGCTTCGCCCGCGGCCACCCGGGCGAGCTTGGCCTTCAGCTCGCGCGCCTCACCGGCGAACACCAGCGGCGGGAAGGTCGCAAGCTGCTTCTCGACATCGACTAGCGCGGTCCGGTCGGGATAGACCGGAACTTGCTCGATCGGCCTCGAGCGCCAGCTGTCTGGGCTCCAACGGGGTGCCATTCTTGAGGCTCTCCTTGCAAAGTCCACGCTATATAGGCGATCGGGCGAACCCTGGCTAGGCGCAGGCTGCATTGTCTGGCCGCCTCGAAGCATGCCACATATCCCTTAACGCGACGGGAAGGGAGCGCCATGGACCCCCGGCATCTCGAGCATGGACACAACCCCCGCGACATCGCCAGGCGGCTCAGACGTGGGCCGCATGTCAGCTATCTCCGCGACTGGGTGTATGGCGGCATCGACGGCACGGTGACCACCTTCGCGGTGGTGGCCGGGGTCGCCGGCGCGGAGCTTTCGACCCAGACCTTGCTGATCCTGGGCGCCGCCAATTTGTTCGCCGATGGCTTCTCGATGGCCGCCGCCAACTACTCCGGCACCAAGGCCGAGATCGAGGAATATGAGCAGGTGCGCCGCATGGAAGAACGGCATGTCGAGCTTGCGCCGGAAGGCGAGCGCGAGGAGATCCGTCAGATCTTCCATGCCAAAGGCTTCAGGGGCGAGGCACTCGACAGCGCCGTCGATGTGATCACCGCCAAGCGGCAACGTTGGATCGAGACGATGATGACCGAAGAGCATGGCCTGCCGCCGGTCAGCCGCTCTCCAGCCAAGGCGGCGGCGGTGACATTCCTCGCCTTCCTCCTCTGCGGCGCGATCCCGCTGCTGCCCTTCGTCGCCGGCGCGCCGGCCTCTCTCTGGGCGTCTACGGTAATGACCGGCGCCACCTTCTTTTCCATCGGTTCGCTCCGCAGCCGCTGGTCGCCGGCGCCCTGGTGGAGAACGGGCATCGAGACCTTCCTGATCGGCATCGGCGCAGCCTTCCTCGCTTACCTGGTCGGCATGCTCCTCAGCGGCGTGGTGTCGAGCGCGGGCTAGCCCCTACCGCAAGCGGTGGGGTTTGTGCCACATTGCGCCGCCATGGCCATCAAGGAACCAAGTTTCACGCTCGGCATCGAGGAGGAATATCTCCTCGTCGACAAGGATACGCGCGATTTGGCGCAGGAGCCTCCGCCAGCGCTGCTCGCCAAATGCGAGGAGGCGCTGCGCGGCCAGGTCAGCCCCGAATTCCTGCGTTCGCAAATCGAGGTCGGCACCCGCGTCTGCAAATCCATGCAGGAGGCGCGCGACCAGCTGATCCATCTGCGCGGCACGGTCGGCCGCATCGCCGGCGAGTTTGGGCTCGCGCCGATCGCCGCATCCACCCATCCTTTCGCCAAATGGGCGAGCCAGCAGCATACCGACAAGGAGCGCTACAACGTGCTCGCGCGTGATCTCCAGCATGTCGCGCGGCGGCTGGTGATCTGCGGCATGCACGTGCATGTCGGCATCGAGGATGAAGACCTGCGCATCGACCTGCTCGGCCAGGCGAGCTATTTCCTGCCGCATCTGCTCGCGCTGTCCACCTCCTCGCCCTTCTGGGAAGGTGTGCAGACCGGCTTGAAGTCCTACCGGCTCGCGGTGTTCGACGAGCTGCCCCGCACCGGCCTCCCCTATCAGTTCGAAAGCTGGAGCGAATATCAGCGCACCGTCGAGCTGCTGGTCAGCGCCGGGCTGATCGAGGATGCAACCAAACTCTGGTGGGATTTGCGCCCCTCGGCGCGCTTTCCCACGCTCGAGATGCGCATCACCGATGTCTGCCCACTGGTCGAGGACGGCGTCGCCATTGCCTCGCTGTTTCGCTGCGTGTTGCGCATGCTTTATCGCCTGCGCCGGCAGAACCAGCGTTGGCGCACCTATCCGCCCTTCCTCGTGCGCGAGAATCGCTGGCGCGCGCAGCGCTACGGCATCGAACAGGGCCTGGTCGATTTCGGCAAGGGCGCGGTCGTGCCCTTCGCCAGTCTGCTCGAGGAGCTGTTCGATCTCGTCGCCGAGGACGCGGCCTATTTCGGTTGCGTCGCCGAGATGAGACACGCGCGCACCATTCTCGAGCGCGGCACCAGCGCCGACCGCCAACTCGCCCGCTACGACGCGGTGAAGAAGCTCGGCGGCTCTGAGCACGCCGCGCTGGTCGCGGTGGTCGACGGCATCATCGAGGAAACCACGATGCTGCCGGCGCAGGGACGGTCCGCCGCCGGCTAAAGCGTAGTCGCCATGCCGCCGTCGACATTGAGCGCAGCGCCGGTGATATAGGCCGCCTCGTCTGACGCCAGGAACAGCGCCGCATTGGCGATGTCCTGCGGCGTTCCGAAGCGCCTGAGCGGCGTCTGCGTGAGCAACGCCTTGGCGATCATCGGGTTGGACAGATACCGGCCGATCAGCGCCGTCTCGACATAACCCGGCAACAGCGTATTCACGCGGATGCCGTAAGGCGCGTATTCGACGGCGAGGCTCCGCGACAGGGCAGACACCGCGCCCTTGGTCGCCGAATAGACCGCCATCTGGCGGGTATGCTTGGATCCCATGATCGAGGAGAGATTGATCACCGAGGCGTTGCCCGACGCCTTCAGCAGGTCAAAGGCCTCGCGCGCGCAGCGCACTGTGCCGTCGAGATTGACCTTCCACACGCGGTCCCAGGCCTCGTCGGAGAGATGGCGGAAGTCCGCCCGCTCGCCCACGCCGGCATTGTTGACCAGCACATCGAGCTTGCCGTGCGTTTCGTCGATCGCCTGCATCAGCGATTTGACCTGGGCGGTGTCGGTGACATCGACCTCGTGCGAAGACGCCGCGCCGTTCGCCTTGACGATGGCTTGGGCGGTGTCTTTCGCCGTCTCGCCGTCGCGGTCGGCCACGACGACGAACGCGCCCTCGCGCGCGAAAGTCTCGGCGACGGCGCGGCCAATGCCGGCGCCGCCCCCCGTCACCAGCGCGATCTTGTCCTCAAGCCGCCGCATCTGACCCCGCCACCGGCGCCGGCGCTTCCCATTTGTGACGCATCGTCACCAGCTCCTCGGCCGCGGTCGGATGCAGCGCCATGGTCGCATCGAACTGCGCCTTGGTCGCGCCGAGCCTGAGCGCGCTCGCCGCCATCTGCACGATCTCGGCCGCATCGCCGCCGAGAATATGGCAACCCAGCACCTTGTCGCTCTCCATATCGACCACGAGCTTCATCAGCATCTTCTCGTCGCGACCGCTGATCATCGAGCGGAGCGGACGGAAATTCGCCTTGTAGATATCGACGCTGCGATACATCTCGCGCGCTTTCTCCTCGGTGAGGCCGACCGTGCCGATCTCCGGCTGCGAGAATACCGCGGTTGGGATGAAGGTATGATCGACCGGCGTCGGCGTATCGTTGAACAGCGTCTCGGCAAACGCGGTCGCCTCGTGGATCGCCACCGGCGTCAGGTTTAGCCGATGCGTCACGTCGCCCACGGCATAGATATTGTCCACCGCGCTCTTGGAGAACTCATCGACCACCAGCCGCCCGTCCCAGCCAAGCTCGACACCAACCTTCTCCAAGCCCATGCCCATCGTGTTGGGGAGGCGCCCGGTCGCCGCCATGACGAGATCGGCGGCGATGGAATCGCCGCGCTTAAGCCGCACGCGAAAGCCGCTCCCCTCCTTCTCGACCGAGGCCACATCGGTTTCCATGCGCAGATCGACACCCCGATTGCGCATCGCCTCGGCCAGCCCGTCGCGCAGCTCCATGTCGAAGTCGCGCAAGATCTGGTCGCCGCGATAGAGCACGGTCACCGCGACGCCAAGCCCTGCGAAGATCGAGGCGAACTCCATGCTGATATAGCCGGCGCCGATGATAACGATGCTGCCCGGGAGCTGCTCCAGCTCGAAACATTCATTCGAGCTGATCAGATGCTCCTTGCCGGGCAGGTCCGGGAGCATTGGGCGCGAGCCGGTCGCGACCAAAATGGTCTTGGCCGACAGCGTCGCCTCCCGGCCGGCGAGCTTCACCTCGTGCGGGCTCTCCAGCACGGCGCGGGTGAGGAAGCGGTCTACCCCCGCTCGCTCCAAGATGCGGGTATAGACGCCGTTCAGCCGGTCGACCTCGCGCTTGACGTTGTGGATCAGCGTCGGCCAGTCGAAGCGCACATCCTCGCAGGTCCAGCCGAAGGCTCGCGCGTCGACAAAGTCGCTGCCGTACTGGCTGCCATAAACCAGCAATTTCTTCGGCACGCAGCCGCGGATCACGCACGTGCCGCCGACGCGATATTCCTCGGCGATGCCGACGCGCGCGCCGAGCTCCGACGCAAGCCGCGCCGCGCGGACCCCGCCAGAGCCCGCGCCGATGACGAACAAATCGTAGTCGTACTCAGCCAATTGGCGTCAGGCTCCTGCGCGGCGCAAAGCTCTGACGCCGCCTTTGCCCGCCACGATAGCCAAATCGGCGAGCCCAAGAAACAGCCCGTGCTCGACCACGCCGGGCACGCGTTTCAGGGAAAAGGCGAGCACCTCGGGCTCGGGGATGGTGCCGAAGGCGCAGTCGAGGATGAGATTGCCCTGATCGGTGACGAACGGCGCGTCCCCCGGTCCCGGCCTGAGCGTGATCGCGCCGTGGCACCCGGTCTCGGCCGCGATCGCCTCGATCAGCCGCATCGTCGCCATCAACCCGAAACGCACCACCTCGACCGGCAGCGGAAAGATGCCGAGCGCGCCAACCAGCTTGCTCTCATCGGCTATCACCACCATACGGTCAGACGCCGTCGCCACGATCTTCTCGCGCAACAGCGCGCCGCCGCCGCCCTTGATCATGCGCAGCTGATCGTCGATCTCGTCGGCCCCGTCGATGGTCAGATCGAGCTGCGGCGTCTCGTCGAGCGTGGTGAGCGGGATGCCGAGCCGCTCGGCCTGGGTCCGCGTCGCCTCCGAGGTGGGCACGCAGACCACGTTCAAGCCTTTGACCACGCGCTCGCCAAGCGCGGCAACGAAGCGCGCGGCGGTCGACCCCGTGCCGAGTCCAAGCCGCATCCCATCCTTGACGAGGTCGAGCGCGGCGCGGGCCGCGCTTTCCTTGAGCTCGTCAGTCCTGAGCAAGAACCCCTCCCCGCGATCGGCCGGATTTCAGCCCGATGATTAGGCCGCCGCTTGCCAGGCCGCAAGCCGCGTGTGAGGAAGAGGCCATGTTCAAGGATTCAACCATTGTGTTCGATCTCGACGGCACCCTGGTCGATACCGCGCCGGACCTGAGCAACGCGCTGAACGACGTGCTGACGCGGCGCGGGCATCGGCCGGTGTCGCTCGAGACGATCCGCGCCTGTGTCGGCCACGGCGCGCGCATCATGATCGAGGAGGCTTTGCGCCGCGCCGGCGCCGAAGACGACGTGGACCAAATGCTGGCCGAGTTCATGGTTCACTATGAGGCGAATATCGCCGCCGAGAGTCGGCCCTTTCCCGGCGCCGTGGCGGCCTTGGACGCCTTTGCCGCGCAAGGGGCGATCCTCGCGGTCTGCACCAATAAGCGCGAGCAGCTCAGCCGGAGGCTGCTCCAGGCGCTCGGCCTCGACCGATATTTCAGCGCCATCGCCGGGCGTGACACCTTTCCGATGGCGAAACCCGATCCCGGCCATCTGACCGGAACGATCCAGCTTGCCGGCGGCGACCCTTCGCACGCCGTGATGATCGGCGACAGCGAGGTCGATTTGCGCACGGCGAAGGCCGCAGGCATTCCCATCATCCTTGTCAGCTTCGGCTACGCGACCGCCCCGCTGCACGGTCTCTCGCCGGACGCCATGATCGACCATTTCGATGCGCTCGCGTCGCATGCCAGGGCCCTCCTGAATGGCGTTGCGCGCGGCCGTTTCCGGGGCTGAAACGCCTCAAAACCGCCCCAGATCAGGCTTAATTCCACCCGGCGCTTCTCAACGAAGTGCCATAGTCAAAAGCGATTTTCATAAGCCCTCCGGGGGGAAGGCCAGAAATCATTCAAGGAGAGACAGATGCTTAGACGTGTCGTGATCGGCGTCGCGATGGCGTGCCTCATGGGTGGGGCCGCTTACGCCGTTGACGAAGAGGCGGTCGACAACGAGTGCACCGAGCAGCTGACCACCGCCGAGGAGACCGTGCATGACCGGATCGAGTCGAACGCACTGAGCGAGGCCGACGCCGACAAGGTCAACGAGCTTCTCGACCAAGCCGATGCGCTCTGCACCGAGGGGAAATTCCCCGAGGCGAGCGCGACGCTCGATACCGTCAACAAGATGGTCGGCAAATAGCCGTTCGAAACTGAGGGGGACGGCGCGAAAAGCGGCTCGCGCCGTCCATGACTCCCGGGGCATCAGCCCTTTTTCAGCTCTTCTTCCGGCGGCGTCTCGGCGGCGGTTCCTTGACTTACCCGGAAGCCAATCGCTAAATCCCTGCCACCAGAGCATGTGCGGCAATCCTCGCCGCCATGCCGCAGATTTGGACCGGGCGGTTAGCTCAGCTGGTAGAGCACTGTGTTCACATCGCAGGGGTCACTGGTTCGAGTCCAGTACCGCCCACCATTCCAATCCCAGATCGTAAAGCGCGCAGCAAAAGAGCGTTGGCTGAAACCAACGCCCCTTCCGCACCGCAAATGGAAATTTCGCGCCGAGGCGGTTACCACCACCAGCGGCAGTGGCGCTTGCCGTGGTGCCACCAACAATTCTTATGGTGGTGGTGATGATGATGCCAGCCCCAGCCCTTATGCGCCGAAGCCGGAGTGGAAGATGCGAACGCGCCGAACAAGAGCGCCAGACCGACGGCGCCGCAAATCAGAAGCCGCTGCATTGAGTTCTCCTTGGGTGTGATGGGACATGGGAACGCATGCCCATGTGTAACACCTGGCATAAGCGCCCAGTTCGGTTGATGAGCCGTTAAGCGCGGGACTTCGCGAGCGCCCCTCGTAAGCCTGCTCACGCGGCGCTGGCCGGCAGCGGCTCTGACGTTGAATGTCCCGGCGGTGCAAGGTCGCGTGCTTCGCCTCTGGCAGCCTCTGTCACCACGCGCATCAGCCTAGGCACGCTCCTCTCGCCGGCAAATTCGAACAGCAGCACGCGCGGATCCGCCAGTTTGCGGTTGGGCGACTCTACCGCCAACGCTTCCCAGCCTGCGGCAAAGGTTTCGCGCAGGAAAGCGAGGTCCGTCGTCGCGTCGACCACGAACACCACGCGATCGAGTGCCACCACATTGAGAAGCTCGTTGATCTCGAACACGCAGCCCCGGTTGTCCCGCACGAAGCCGCGCAGATCCATCAGCACGGCGTCGCTTTCGCGCGACAGGCGCTTGAGCACCGTCTTCCACGTGTCGTCATGGCAGAAGAAGTCGTCGACGCGATAACGACCGTCAAAGTCGCGTCGTTGCTCCGTCTCCGACAGACGCTGCGCGAGCGTCTCCGGTCCGGAGATGAATCGGCGCCCCAGCTTCCCGCTCAAGAAGTCGAGGAATTCGTGCGGCTCGACCGTGCTCGTCGCAAGATCCGGCCCGGCGATCAGGCGGATACCGCCCGCATGGCGCCACAACTTGGCGAAGGCATCGAACAGACGCGCGCTGCGCTTGCCGAGCGAGAACACGCGAAGCAGGAGTAGTCTGGGAACGGCAGCCGCCGCTCGCTTCTCGCCCGTGAGGGCAAAGCCCAAGACGGCAATCAGCTTATAGATCGCGAACGCCCCCAGCGGAGCCAGGAACCAGAATCCGCCGAAGAAAGCGAAATCCACCGCGCTGGTCAGCGCGAACAGGAACCATAATGAGTCGATCAGCACCGACTGGTCGCTGATCCAGCGCCAGCGATAGAGCCGTCCCAGGCCGCGCAAGCAAGCCCAGCCGACGAGCGACAAGATCAGCACGCCGATAAGCTCAGCCGCGAAGGTTGCCGCGCCGACGGCGTTCATATTGTCAAGGCCGAGCGAGCCGAACACACGGACGGCGCGCATCATGACCTCGGAGCCGCCGGCATCAAAGAAATTGTTCCAGAGGTCGGAGCCAGCCACCGCAGCGATCGTGAACACCAGCACCAGCGGTCCGACGGCGCGGATCGGTCGCGGCAGCACCGCCAAGATCAGAAACGTGCCCGGAAGATTCGTCAGGAGCCACATCCTGGCCGCCTGGTCCCAGGTGAAAGCGTCGCTGCGTGCCACGCCCACGGCCGAGATGGCGATGAACAGAAGGAAGTAGACTCCGGCCGCGACGCTCCATCCCCGCCACGAGACCGGTGCGACGAGACCGATGGTCAGCACGATCGGCCACGCGTTGGCCGAGGCAATGAACAGGAAGCGGACGGGGAGGAACTCCAGCCCGCCGGCATAGAGCGAAGCCGATGTCAGCGTAAGCACGTAGCCGAGACCGGCAATGCAGTAGATGACCGCGTTCCGCCAAGGGCCCCCTGGCCCGCGCGTTCCGCGCTTGGCTGCCGCCATGCATGGCGCCGAAGCGTCTTCCACCGTAACGAATTGCAGCGGCGCGGCTGGCGCCGCGCCCGCCGGTCTGATGTCCTCGCTCGGGAGCGGCCCCTCGCCTGCACCGGCGCGGCGGCCCATCGAGCGCTTGACGGCGCGGCGATAGATCCAAAGCAGGAGCAGCGACGCGACGAGCGCCAGCGGCACGGCCTTCATCAAGATTCCCGGGAGTTGTCCAGTGAGCAGGACGCGCCTACCTTGAGCCGGCGGCTGATTGTTCTTCAGGCTCGTTTGTAGACGCAATCCCGCCAAGATTTGCAGATCGAACGCGGTCGATGGATTGTCTCGGCCAAACGCCTTCTCGTCGATGGCGAGCGCCCGCCTGATCAAGGGCTCGGCCTCGACGCTCCGGCCGGCGGCCATGAGCACCAGCACGATAAATCTCAGCTCCGCCGCGGCGGTGGGATGATCGGGACCATAGACGCGCTCGGCAATCCCAAGCGCCTCGTTGGCGATCGCCAGAGCCTTCTCGTGCTCGCCGGCTTGACTAAGCTGAAACACCTCGCGATTGAGCTTGAGCAGGTCTTCATTGAACTCGAGCTTGGCCGCCGGCGTCGGCACTCCGGCACTTTGAGAGCTCTCGTCGGCCTGCGCGGTCGCTGCCCCCGCTCGCCGCAGCGCAACCACGCCGCAGCCCTGAAGGTCAAGCGCCCCGGTAAGGTTCTGCCCCTCATTCTCAAGCAGGGCTTTGAGGCCGGCCCAATTATAGCCCTCGGGCTGCTCGATCCATTGCGAGGGATAAAGATTGAGGACTCCGAGTTCCGGATCGAACGTGCCGGTGAGCTCGAACTCACCGCTTGGAACGCCTGGATTTTCCGGAAGGGCATGGAAGCGAAATCGCGCATCTATCCGCAGCTGTTTCGGTTGCGCCTGCGGAGCTCTGGTCTCCGGGTTCGCGAGCCAGCCCATCAAAAGCCGGTGGAGGTAAACCTGGATCCCGGGCCAATGCGGGAGAGTTTTGATCGTCAAGGTGACGCCGGTCGGCCCTTGGGCGCACACGTAGCGGCCCTCCCACACACCCTCGATGGGCTGCTTGTCCTCGGCAGCCGATAGTGTCGCGGAACTGCCGACACCGGTAACGAGAACCGCCGCCGCCACGGCAACCGCCGGCAGGGAGCGGAACAGACCGCCACGCGTGACACTAAGGCTCACCGGGGAGTTCCTCGTTGAAGGAAAAGCGGCTGGCGGATTTTAGCCGTTTTGCGGTGTTGGGGCACTCATGCACGCTTGCGGCCGCGCGGTCTTCGCATGCTCCGCAACGTTCTACGCAACGCCCGAGCCGGACTGAACTTGATTTTTGGTAATCTTGCCTAGAGCGCGGTGTCGATGCGCTGGATCAGCTTCTCGGCGTTGAGCCCCTCGGCGATGGCGCGGGCCTCCTCCAGATAGCCGCGCGCAAGGCCCGGATGCCCGGTGACTTTGCTGAGCTCGCCGAGCCCGGTCAGCGCCTGCGCCAGCATGCCGGCCGTGTCGGCCTTCTGCGCGAACTGCACCGCTGCCTCGAAATGCTTGCGCGCGCGGCGCTTTGCCCCGGGCAGAGCGCGCACGAAGAAGCTCGCGTTCTTGCGCAACAGCCGCGGCGGCGGCAGTCGCCCGGCCGTCGCCAACTGCAAGTAGATCTCGCCAAGCGCCAGGTGCCCCCAGGCCAGCATGCGTGGATTCCGCCATTTGGAGAAACGCCTGAGCGTGTTCTCGAGATCGGCCACGCCGCCGGCATAGTCGCCCGTCCCCACCATCGCCATCCCGCACGG
>JBAUOI010000195.1:0-9284 GCA_049579665.1 Methyloceanibacter sp. | reverse complement strand
GAGGGATGGCGTGCCCGCAAAGCCGGGGAAGGGCGTGACCGTGGCGATCAGCCGGTCGCCATTGCCGTCGTAAATCTTCACTTCAGCCGCGTGTCCCGGTGATCCGGGAATCGCCACGGCATAGGTCGAGGCGGCGGGGATGACATTGACCAACGTCATCAGTCCGTTGTCTTCGTGGTTGAGGCGATGGCAATGCATCACGAACAGTCCGGTGAAATCGTCGAACTTCATGCGCAGGCTGAGCGCGCCGGCCTGGATGACGGACTCCTCCGCTCCCATGGCCGGCGCCGGCACGTTGGCGTTGTCGACGGCCCACATTTCCGGCCCGGTCTCGAGTCCCCTGGTCGGATCCAAATAGTGCGTCACCTGGAAGTCGTTGACGTGAATATGGATCGGATGCTCGTCGTTGTTGTTGTTGATGAACCGCCACTCTTCGATCGAGCCAAGCCGAGGCTGGAGCAGGGGAGCATTGGGAAATCCGATGCCCGCGAACACGTACATGAAGGCTTTGGGATCGGATAGGCTCGCGAGATTGTCGAGAAAGCCGCCTGAGATCACCAGCTCTCGCTCAACGTCGGGCTTCACCTGCGAGATGTCCTCGTACACGGTGTAAGCACCGAGTTTCTGCCCCTCATTAAACGCCGTGGCGACCCCATTGCCGGCGGAGATCGTTGCTCTCGCCAGGATCTGCGTCGGAGAGACGAAGAACCCGTCATAATAACTGACCGCCGACGGCAAGACGCTCAGGCTGCCGAGCGTGGCCGGCGGATTTTCCGTGCCGTTATTGGTGTAGAGCACGCCCGGGGCGCTGATGGTGGTGGCGCCGCCGCCTCGGGGCGGCATCTCGAGGATAAGGTCGCCATCGGCGGGCATGGTGACCGCGACGGCATAGCGCGAGGCCGGCGGAATCAAGAGGCGTGTGCCGTTCTCGAACACGGGATGATGCACTTCCGGATAGGGGACCCCGTCCTGGCCGACGATGGCGATCTTGGGGTGGTTGCCCGTCGCCGTCTCGGTGAGCTGAACGGGCATGTAGGCGATGTCGCTGACATTGGCGAGCACCCAGATCTCGGTCTGATTCGCCTTGCTCTCGATGACCGGCTGGAATTGACCGTTGATGGTGAACTGCACGTCGCGCTGATAGTCGGGCAAGGAGGGGTCGGCCGGCACGTCCTTGCCGGGGCCTCCGGGGAAGGCGGTGAAGCGCTGCAAATTGCTCGGGATAAACTCAAACCGCCCACGCTCATTGCGAATAGACAGCGGACCCGCGTACCAGATGGTGAAGCTTTGCGTGCCCGGCTTCGATTGCAAGAAGTTGACCGGGGCGAGTAGCGGACGGTACGTGCCTTTTTCCAGCTCGCCTGGTTCCGGCGGTTTGATCGTGCTGACCCATTGCGACCAGGAATAGTTGTTGAGTTGCGCGCTCCCGCCCGCCCGGTCGAACACATAATTGTATTGCAGCACCATGTTGCGGATCGGGATCTGGTTCTGCGTCACCAGCGGAAGGTTGCCGTCGGTCCGGCCGATCGCGAGCAGGCCCGCCATGCCGTAATAGACGTGCGGCGTCGTCAGACCATGCAGATGGCTGTGATACCAATAGGCGCCTTGCGGCATGTTCTTGGGAATATTGTACGTATAGGTGTTCGACATCCCGCCCGGGATGTGCAGCATCACGTTATCGGCGTTGCCTTTGGGGCTGACATGCACGCCGTGAACGTGAAGGTTGAGCGGCGAGGAAGTCATCATCGCGGGGTAGAGCGGCACCTCCTCGCCCTTCGCCGTATATTGCGGGTCGAAGAAATCCCGGATGGTGAGGCCGGTGAGCGCGTTGTCGAGATGGACGATCAGCGTCTCCCCCGGAAACACTTGCAAGGTTGGCGAGGGGTATAAATTGTCGCCCGACATCCGCCCATTCGACGCGGTGCCCCGGATCAGCTCATAGGCGAAGACGAGCATGTTCTGGACCGGCGTGCCCACGGTATCCAGCCGGGCCTCGCCCTGCTTGGCGATCAGCCTCACCTCAAGGACGCCGTCCTTGCTTGCGAGCACGACGGGCTCGCTGAAATCGGGGCGGATCGAGGGGTCGAATTTGGGTGTTTGGGCTAGGGCAAGTGAACAATACGAAGCCCAGGCGAACGCAAAAGCAATCACAATGCCGCCCATGCCGAGCGGATGCCGCAATCGAATCATTTTGGCTCCTCCCGCAGCGAGCTTACTAGAGCAAGCAGCACACAACCATGCTCACCCGCCACGGCACATGCTCAACTGCCATTGCGGTAACCCCATTGCTAACATCGCTCGCCCACTCGGCGACGAGGCGGCGCGTGGGTTGTTCGGGACCTTGGGGATATTGGGCAAGGAGCCGTGCAGGAGCGTTGGCATGGCAAAACTTCCTCTTTTTGTTCACATTTCGGACTAAGCGTCCCGATCTTCGCAGCGAAAAAGCCATCGAGGCGGGTTGCGGGGGCGTGCATCCATCGTTATTCGTAGCCCATCCCATTGCACTCGGGGGTAGGGACACCTGTCGCACTGGGGCCATTGCCCCGAGGCGGAGTCGGCTGAGGGGTGAGGAACGTCTACCGTTGGATCGCGGCAAGCAATAAAGGCGCTTACCCGCCAGCCGAAGGCGGTAAGCCAAGGGGAGACTCTGGTGTGCGCGCAGCCGAGGGCGTGAGCTGACGATGGCCCTGACCATCATTCTCTTCGGCCCCGCCGTTCTATTATTTGTCTCAGTACTTTCGCTTTTCCTGCACAAGAGCGCGGCCGGGCGCATCGTGGTCTACGGCGCGTCGTTGATTGTCTCGGTTGTAGGCATCGTCGTCGCGCTGATTCAGCTTCTCGGGCAGGGACCGACTGATGTCCTGACGCTTCCGATCGGACTGCCTTGGCTCGGCGCGCATTTCCGGCTGGACGCACTCTCGGCGTTCTTCCTCGTCGTGGTCAATCTCGGCGGCGCGGCGGCAAGCCTCTATGCGCTGGGTTACGGCAAGCACGAGCATGCGCCGCAGCGCGTGCTGCCCTTCTATCCGCTGTTTCTTGCCGGCATGAACCTAGTCACGATCGCCGACGACGCCTTCACCTTCCTGTTCACCTGGGAATTCATGTCGCTCTCGTCGTGGGCGCTGGTCATGGCGCACGACCAGCTGCGCGAGAACGTGCGGGCGGGCTATGTCTATCTCGTCATGGCGAGCTTCGGTACGCTCGCTCTGTTGCTCGCCTTCGGCCTGCTGGCGGGTCCGGAAGGGCAATACGCCTTCGACACGATCCGCGAGAGCCATCCCTCAGCAGCGCTCACGGCGCTCGTCCTCATTCTTGTTCTGATCGGCACCGGCTCCAAGGCGGGTCTCGTACCGCTGCATGCCTGGCTGCCGCTCGCCCACCCAGCGGCGCCGAGCCATGTCTCGGGCCTGTTGAGCGGGGTCATGACCAAGGTCGCGGTCTATGCCTTCGTCCGCATCGTATTCGACCTGCTCGGCAACCCGGAATGGTGGTGGAGCATGCTAGTGTTGGCGCTTGCCGGCATCACCTGCGTCATGGGCGTGCTCTACGCTTTGATGCAGCACGATCTGAAGCGCCTGCTCGCCTATCATACGGTGGAGAATATCGGCATCATCTTCATCGGCCTTGGGCTCGCGCTCGGATTTCAGGTCTATGGGCTGAGTTGGGCTGCGGCGCTCGCCTTCACCGCGGCGCTGCTGCATGTGCTCAACCATTCCCTCTTCAAGAATCTCTTATTCTTGGGCGCGGGCGCCGTATTGGAGGCGACCGGCGAGCGCAACATGGAGCATCTCGGCGGACTCATCCACAAGATGCCGCTCACGGCGTTCACTTTCCTCGTTGGCTGCGTCGCCATCTCGGCGCTGCCGCCGCTGAACGGCTTCGTCTCCGAATGGCTGACCTTCCAAGCTATTTTGCAAAGTCCCCAGCTTCCCTCCTGGGGATTGAAGTTCTTGATCCCCGCGGTCGGTGCGCTGCTGGCGCTCTCCGCCGCGCTCGCCGCCGCCTGCTTCGTCAAGGCATTCGGCATCACGTTTCTCGGCCGGCCGCGCACGGAAGCCGCCAAGCGCGCGCATGAGGCAGACCGCTTCTCGCTGACTTCGATGTTCATGCTTGCCGCGCTCTGTCTGTTGGCCGGCATCCTGCCGGGCTTCTTCATCGATGCGCTCGGGCCAGTCGCTAAGTCGATGGTCGGCGCGAGCATGCCGCTCCAGCGCGACGTGCCCTATTTCTCCATCGTTCCCATTGCCGAGAGCCGCAGCTCCTATGACGGCCTGCTCGTGTTCCTGTTCATGCTTGTCTCAGCGACGTTTGCCGCCGCTGCCATCCATCGTTTGGCATCGGACAGGCTACGGCGCGGGCCCGCCTGGGATTGCGGCTATCCGGATCCAAGCACGGCGACGCAATACACCGCGTCGAGCTTTGCCCAGCCGATCCGCCGCGTGTTCGGCACACTGGTCTTCCGTGCCCGAGAGCGGGTCGAAATACCGCCGCCCGGCGACATGCGCCCGGCGCGGCTTGAGGTCGAGCTGCAGGATCCCATTTGGGACGTGCTCTACGCGCCGATTGCCGGTGGCGTCGATCATGTCGCGGGAGTCCTTAACCGCCTCCAGTTCCTCTCGATCCGCCAATATCTCAGCCTCGTCTTCGTCGCCCTTGTCGGTCTCCTCCTGGTGCTCGCCATATGGCCCTGATGCTCAATCTCATCGTGCAGGGCGTGCAGATGCTGCTGGTACTCCTGCTCGCCCCGTTGCTCATTGGCTTCGTGCGCAAGGTGAAGGCGCAGCTGTTGCGTCGCCAGGGTCCTCCGCTTTTGCAGCCCTACCGCGACCTCGTGCGGCTGATGCGAAAGGAGGTCGTACTGGCAAACAGCGCCTCCTGGCTGTTCAGGGTGAACCCTTACCTCATATTCGCCGCCACCTGGGTCGCGGCATCCCTGGTGCCGACCTTCGGCGCCGGGCTCATGTTCTCCTGGTCGGCCGACCTCATCGCCATCATCGCGCTTCTCGGGCTAGCGCGCTTCTTCCTCGCTTTGGCCGGCCTCGACGTGGGCACGAGCTTCGGCGGCATCGGCTCCAGCCGCGAGGTGATGATCGCCTCGCTCGCCGAGCCGGCCGTGCTGATGATCGTATTCACGCTCGCGCTCGTCGCGGGCTCGACCCAGCTTTCGACCATGGCGGGATACTTGGTCTCCTCCGAAGTCGGCTTGCGCGTCTCCCTCGGCATGGCGCTGATCGCCCTGATCATGGTGGCGATCGCCGAGAACTCGCGCATCCCGGTCGACAACCCGGCGACGCATCTTGAGCTCACCATGGTGCACGAAGCGATGGTGCTCGAATATTCGGGCCGTCATCTCGCGCTCATTGACCTTGCGTCGGAGCTCAAGCTGCTTCTCTACGTCTCGCTCATTGCTTGTCTCTTCGTTCCGTGGGGACTCGCTCCACGGGGTGCTCCGCCTGAGGCTTTGGCGGTCGGCGTCGTTGCTTATCTCGCCAAGCTCGGCGTGTTCGGCTTCCTGCTCGCTGTGTTCGAGACCTCGATCGCGAAGATGCGCGTGTTCCGCGTACCCGAGTTCCTGGGCGCGGCGCTGATGCTTGGCCTGCTCGCAACGCTGCTCATGTTCGTGTCGAGGAGCCTGTAGATGCATAGCCTTACCCTCGACATCGCCCATCTGCTGGCCGGCTCGCTCGTGCTGGTGAGCTTCATGATGCTCTACCAGGACCGCCTCTATGCGCTCATCAACGTTTATGCTCTGCACGCCCTCGTGCTCGCGCTGTCGGTGGCATGGCAGGCCTATGCACAAGATGCGCCGCATCTCTACATCACCGCGGCGATCGCGCTCCTGTTTAAGGCAGTGCTGATCCCGGTGGTGCTGCACCGGATGATCGTCAAGCTCGGCATTCACCGCGAGATCGAGACGGTGGTCGGCATTGGCCCCACCATGCTCCTCGGCATGGGACTCGTCGCGTTGTCCATGGTGGTGATGCTGCGCGTCACCACCGGCGCTGACCCGCTTGTGCGCGAAGATCTCGCCTTTTCGCTCTCCGTGGTGCTGCTCGGGCTGTTGATGATGGTGACGCGGCAAAACGCCGTTAGTCAGGTGGTGGGGTTCATGTCGCTTGAGAACGGGCTGGTGCTTGCCGCCGCCGGCGCCAAGGGAATGCCATTCGTCGTCGAGATCAGCGTCGCCTTTTCCATTGTCATCGCCTTCATCGTCATCGGCATCTTCCTGTTCCGCATTCGCGAGCGCTTCGACAGCGTCGATGTCGCGGCGCTCGACAGCTACCGCGGAGAACGGGAATGAGCTTCGATGCGGTGACCGCCGTTCTGGCCATTCCTGCTACGGCGGCGCTGCTGCTTGCCGTGCTGCCAGGCTACAGGCGCACCGCCTATCTTAACGTCGCTGCGGCTTTTCTCAGCTTCCTAGCCGCGCTGTCGCTCTTCTTCTTCGAGCGGCCGGTACCAGGGTCTTACATTCTCGTCGACGACCTCAACAATGTCTTCATCGTGCTCACCACGTTTGTCGGCTTCACCACCAGCGTGTTCAGCGCGAGCTATATCGAGCACGAGTTGGAGATAGGCCGGCTGACGCCGACCTTCCTGCGCTTCTATCACGCCATGTATCAGGTGTTGATGTTCGCCCTCAATCTCGCGCTCGTCACTAACAATATCGGCGTGATGTGGGTCGCGATCGAGCTTGCCACGCTCACCACGGTGATGATGGTCGGCATCTACCGGACGCACGAGGCACTGGAAGCGGCGTGGAAATATTTCATTCTTGGCAGCGTCGGCATCGCGCTCGCTCTCTTCGGCACCATTCTCGTCTACATGGCGGCCCAGCCGGCTATTGGCGAGGGCCTGAATTCCATGGTGTGGACCACGTTGATGGCCCATGCCAGCGTGTTCGATCCATCGCTGCTCAATCTCGCCTTCGTGTTCTTGCTGCTCGGCTATGGCACCAAGGTTGGCCTCGCGCCGCTGCATGCTTGGCTGCCTGACGCGCACGCCGAAGGTCCCACGCCCATCTCGGCGGTGCTGTCGGGACTGCTCCTCAACGTTGCCCTTTACGCTCTGCTCCGCTTCAAGATGCTGCTTGCGGCCAATCCGGAAGCGCTCGCGCCCGGTTCGCTCATGATCAGCATGGGCCTCGTCTCGATCCTGTTCGCTTCGTTCATGCTGTACCGAAGGGGCGACATCAAGCGGCTGTTCGCGTACTCCTCGATCGAGCATATGGGGATCATCACATTCGCCTTCGGCATGGGTGGCCCGCTCGCCAATTTCGCCGGTCTCCTGCACATGGTGCTGCACTCGCTGACCAAGTCCGCCATCTTCTTCGCCGTCGGCGATATCGCTCAGGTCAAAGGCACCCAGAAAATTGCCGACATGGGCGGTCTCACCAAGAGCAATCCCGTGCTCGGCTGGGGGCTCGTGCTCGGCGTCGTTGCTATTGCCGGCTTGCCGCCACTCGGCATCTTCATGAGTGAGTTCCTAGTGGTCAGCTCGACCTTCGCCCGGCAGCCGCTACTTGCGCTTCCCCTGGTGTTTGGAATCCTGATCGCCATCGGCGCGTTGTTTTTGCGCTTGAACGCGGTCGCTTTCGGGCCTCCGCGGGGACCCAACCATAAGGCCAAAGGCTCCTATGTTCCGATGTTCGCGCATCTTGGCCTTGTCCTTGTTGCAGGCATCTACCTTCCGGGACCGCTCGTGACCTGGTTCCAAAACGTTGCCAAACTGCTGGGATAGACGAGATATGGCTCCCCTGACCGACATCGCGAGGAGTGGCCGCAAGGCTGAGGCGCACCGCCCATGGCCGCGCGCCGTCGTCACGAGCGATGGCTGGCGGCTTGCCACGCGCGAACTGGTCGATGCGCGCGCCACATTGCTCGGGCTCTGGGGCGACAAGACTGCCGTGCATCTTGCACTCATGGCGGAGCCGTCGGCCGAAATCGCAGTCTTCACGCTGGACTGCCCCGACGGCAAGTTTCCCTCCATAGGCGCCTCGCATCCCCCGGCCATCAGGCTCGAGCGCGCGATCCGCGATCTCTACGGTCTGAAGCCGGTCGGCGCGGTTGACACGCGGGTGTGGTTCGACCTCGGTTTCTGGGGCGTGTCGCAGCCGCTCGGGGCCAACAAAAAGAGCCGAAAGGCACAACAGGCTTATGCCTTCCTGCCGGTGGAGGGCGAGGATTTGCACCAGATTCCGGTCGGGCCCGTGCATGCCGGCATCATCGAGCCCGGCCATTTCCGTTTCACCGCCAACGGCGAGGCGGTAGTGCGGCTCGAAGAGCGGCTCGGCTATGTGCATAAAGGCATCGATGGGCTGATGACCGGCGCCGATCTCGACAAGGGCGCCAAACTCGCTTGCCGCGTCTCGGGCGACAGCACTGTGGCCTACGGAATCGCCTTCGCGCAGGCCGTCGAGGCGGCTTATCGGGTCAAAGTCCCTGAGCGCGCCGTCTGGCTGCGCGCGTTGATGGCCGAGCTTGAGCGCATCGCCAACCATTTCGGTGACATCGGCGCGATCTGCAACGACGCGTCCTTCTCCATCCTCCAGGCCGATTTTGCCATTCTGCGCGAGCGGGTGTTGCGCGCAGCCGATGCCTGTTTCGGTCACCGGCTGATGCGCGACCGCATCGTCCCGGGCGGCGTAACGCAAGACATCGCCCCGGATTCGTTAGGGCAAATCACGGCTTTGATCGAGATTGTGCGCCGCCGCTTCCCCGAGCTGGTCGAGGCCTACGACAACACCGCCTCGCTGCAAGACCGCACCGTGACGACCGGCTACCTTTCGCCGACGCTGGCGCGCGCCTTCGGCGCCGGCGGCTATGTCGGCCGCGCCTCGGGCCGCGCCTTCGATGCGCGCAAGGCTGTGGCATACGCACCTTACGATCAGCTTGAGTTCGAGGTCCCGGTGCGCGACGACGGCGACGTCAACGCGCGCGTCTGGATCCGCATCCGCGAGGTCGAGCAGAGTCTCAAGCTGCTGGAGCAGATCGTGAAGCGGCTGCCGAAGGGGCCAATTCACGCGGAAATCGCAACAGCCAATAGAGCAGGCGAGGGGATTGCTCTGGTCGAGGCGTTCCGCGGCGACCTTCTCGTATCGGTTCGCCTCGGCGCCGACGGCAGGATCGAACGCTGCCATCTGCGCGACGCATCGTGGTTTCAATGGCCGCTGCTCGAGGCGTGCGTCGAAGGCAACATCGTCGCCGACTTCCCGCTCTGCAACAAATCGTTCAACTGCTCCTATTCCGGACACGATCTGTAAGGCATCAGACGTTGCGCACGCT
>JBAUOI010000194.1:0-3474 GCA_049579665.1 Methyloceanibacter sp. | reverse complement strand
GCATCGAGCAAGGCGCCGTGCACAACTTCCTGCTCGATCGCTTGAAGCGCATCGCCCACCGTGCCGGCGGGGCCGATCACGGCGAGGCCCGCTTGTTCGAGCACGCCCGCGATGTCGAGGGCGATGAGGAATTCGTCCTCGACGACCAGTATCCGTGTCGCTGCCATCGCTGTTGCCCCTCCCCGAAATGGCTGTTCACAACCGGGCCGATCCCTGAGTTCATTTGATTTACCTCGTTCGATCAAGCCCCTCGACGCAGGCCCTGTCGCGGGCGGAACCTCGCCAAAGGCGCGCGCGTTCTCTTTCCACCTGTGGAGCAGAGGCGCTGCGAACGTGCGCGTCTGTCTTTGACGAGGCCGCCGCCCAACGCGTGGGCGGCCAACGGAAGGAGTAAACTTCCATGAACTGGGATCGAATCGAAGGCAACTGGAAGCAGTTCACCGGCAAAGCCAAGCAGCAATGGGGCAAGCTCACCGACGACGATCTCACGGTCGTCGAGGGGCGCCGGGTCGAGTTGGTCGGCAAGATCCAAGAGAGATACGGCATTGCCAAGGACGAGGCCGAGCGGCAGGTCGATAGCTGGATCCGCAATATGTAACGCATGAGTTTAGCCGCGGGGCTCACGGCGGAGCATCTACCGCCAAGTCCCGCGGCACATGCGTTCCCGCTTAATTCCCCACGCGGGCAACCTGGCGTCCCGCGACCATCAGCGTAGAAAACGACAGGCAGAGCCACCCCCCGTTTTCGCGTCGCCCCGCCAAATATCAGGCACGCAGCCCGCGAGCACAGTTCGCCGCTACGAAGCCAAGAGAGGCAACATGCTGACGACCGTTCTCATCATCATTCTGATCCTGATCCTGCTCGGCGCTTTCCCGTCCTGGCCCTACAGCCGGGGCTGGGGCTATGGACCGTCGGGCGTGGTCGGGCTGATCCTCGTGATCCTTCTCATTCTGCTCTTGCTGGGAAAGATCTAGCTTGCCGCGACTCGCGAGACGCCCCCAAGCTGATGGGCGCGCTTCTCCGCGGGTACCGGAGTTTCTCTAGAAGGGGGCTGACATGCTGACGACAATTCTCATCATCATTCTGATTTTGATCTTGCTTGGCGCGTTTCCGGCTTGGCCGCACAGCCGCGGCTGGGGCTACGGCCCGTCCGGCGTGGTCGGGCTGATCCTCGTGATCCTTCTCATTCTCTTGCTGCTCGGCAAAATTTAGCTCGCAACAGTAGTCCCCGGTCCCTCAGTTCTCTGAGCACCGGGGTTACTGGATTGCCCGGTCAAGCCGGGCAATGACAAGCGAGGAGGCTAAGCGCGCTTTTGCGGGCGATCGCGCAAATGCGCGCGGCGCTCGAAGAACAGCGCCTGCGAGACAATCGCCTTCACCGTATCGGGCTGATAGGGCTTGGTGATGAGGAAGGCGGGCTCGGGCCGCTCGCCCGTGAGCAACCGGTCCGGATAGGCGGTGATGAAGATCACCGGCACGGCGAAGGTGCCCAGCATCTCATTGACCGCATCGAGGCCCGAGCTGCCGTCGGCAAGTTGAATATCGGCAAGCACCAGACCGGGCTTATGCTGATCGACCGCTCTCACCGCCTCGCCATGCGTGCGCGCGACGCTGGTAACGCGATGGCCAAGGCCCTCGACAATGCTTTCGAGATCCATGGCGATCATCGGCTCATCCTCGATGATGAGCACGTCGGTGGCGACTTGCGCAGCGATCTCGCGGCCGGCGATGTCGATCAGCTCGTCGACCTTGGCCACATCCACATCGAGGATTTGCGCAGCCTCGGCCGGAGAGAAGCCTTCCACGGCGCAAAGCAGAAAGGCTTGGCGGGGAAGCGGCGTGATCGATTCCAGCTTGCGGTCGATCGGCGTTGTCGTGCCGGCCGGCCCCTCGGGTTTGAGATTGATATCGAGTGAATTCCACAGACCGACGAAGGTGCGATAGAGCGCGACCCGCGGGTCGAGCGAATTGTCGAACAGCGAAGGATCCTCGATCAGCACTTCGAGAGTCGCCGCCACATAGGCATCGCCGGCGGCTTGAGTCCCGGCGAGAGCACGGGCGAAGCGTCTGAGATAAGGCAGGTGAGGCGCGATCGCTTTCGACATCGGCATCCGGTGTTGGCTTTCATGATGGCCCGGGAACATCCCTTTGTCACAAACCGGGCGGAGGGAGGCAACTCAATTCACACACAGACTAGCGCGGATAAACGCAACTCCGCCGATTTCGGTTCCCTGTTAAGGAACCATTTGAAGCGTCGCACGTTTTTGCAAGCCCAAGGTCGGACGAATCCGGTATCTTAGCCGCACCTCTCAGGCTGACAGGGGACCGATCGTGGACCGCGAAGCAAACAAGAAGGACCGCCGGCGAAAAATGCCAGGCGTAAGCAAAAAAATGGACCATGCAGTCGAGAACGGCGCCCCCGACATCGGTGGCGACACTCAAGGGGTCGAGCTGGATAGCGGTCTGACCCCTGCCCTGCAAGCTCACATTGGCCGTCATGTGCGTGCGGTCTTCGACGAAGTCGCGAGGGAGCCGATCCCGGAGCATTTGTTGCGGCTGTTGAAGGATCTTGAGCGAAGCGGAGACAAATAATTGGCCCGCAAAGTCTCTTCGAGTCTGCGAGATGCCCTCGTAGGCGAAATGGGTAGCCTGCGCGCGTTCGCCGTATCGTTGTGCGGCGACAAGGAGCGCGCGGACGATCTCGTGCAGGAGACGCTGTTCAAGGCGTGGAACCATCTCGACTCGTTCAAGGAAGGCACCAACCTGAAGGCTTGGCTCTTCACCATCCTGCGCAACACCTATTTCTCCGAGCGGCGCAAGCGCCGCCGCGAGGTCGAGGACGCCGACGGCACTTATGCCGCCCGGCTCGCCTCCCAGCCGGCACAGCACGGCCATATGGACATGCAGGATTTCCGTGCCGCCCTCACCAAGCTTCCCGACGACCAGCGCGAGGCGCTGGTGCTGGTCGGCGCCGCCGGGTTCTCCTACGAGGAGGCTGCCGAGATCAGCGGCTGCGCCGTCGGCACGATCAAGAGCCGCGTCAATCGCGCGCGCAACCGCCTCGCCGGCATGCTCGGCCTCGAAGCCCTGGATGAGGCGGCCGCCGAGACCTTGAGCAAGTCGGCCTGAGGGCGCTTGGCTTTTACCGATCGTTTGCCGACGCTCGGTTAGTTTCCCGCTTGGAACGTCTCGCACTCTCGCATGGTTACGCGTTGCAAAGGGAGCCGCCACGATGACTCATAACGCAATCGACCTCGACCAAGCCAAGCTCGACCCGCAGTCCGTGTTTCACGCGCCGACGGATGTGCTCGCCGCAGCCGGCCTTTCGCTCGAGGACAAGAAGGCGATCCTGGTTCGCTGGGAGGCCGATGTCGAAGCCCTGCTCAGGGCGACGGAGGAAGGCATGCCGCCGTCAGACAACCGCCGCAGCCCGGCGGAGCTGCTGCGTGCGGTGCACGAGGCGATCGATTCGCT
>JBAUOI010000193.1:0-7073 GCA_049579665.1 Methyloceanibacter sp. | reverse complement strand
ATCGCTTACCTCTCCAACAAGATCTGGCAGCGCCCGCGCGACATCTCGCTCGCCATCGATTTTTCTGCTCAAGGACCCCGTGTGGGGCAAGGCAATCGACGCGGATCGCATCGGCGTCGCCGGCCATTCGCAAGGCGGCTTCACCTCGCTGTGGATTGGCGGCGCCAAGGTCGATGAAGACAAATTCCTCGCCTTCCAGAAAGGCTGGAAGAACAATCAGCAGGTTCCGGCCAATCTTCGCGAGGAGCTGCCGCTCGACCCCTCGCCCGCGCTCGATGTGCGCGATCCGCGCATCAAGGCCGCGTTCGCCATGGCGCCCGGCATCATCAAGGCGTTCGGCATGGACGAGGCTGGACTCGCCGCGATGTCCGCTCCCGCTTACATCACCGTCGGCGCGCGCGACACGCAGACGCCGCCACAAGACAACGCCGCCTTCGCCGCCAAGCACATCCCTGGCGCCACGCTCGTCGTCATTCCAGGACTGGTGGATCACGAGATCTTCGTCAATGAATGCGACGACGAAGGTCGCGACGAGTTCCCCGAGGCCTGCATCGACGTTCCGGGCGTGGATCGCGCCGCGATCCATAATGATGTTGGTGCGGCGGCGCTCGAAATTTTCGGTGTGAATCTGCAACGGTGAGGGAGGGACGCGACAATGCAAGATTGGCTGCTCAATCTTCCCCTGTTCGAAACGGCTTTGATCGTCTTCGGCGGCACATATCTCGTCGCCGCAGCCATCTGGCTGGTCGTGACAAGACTGGCAGTGGACGACCGGGGCCGTGCCTTCAAGGCCTTGTCGCCCGGCATGCTGCCCCCGCTCGGCATCATCTTCGGCCTGCTCGTCGGCTTCATGGCCGCGCAAGTGTGGAGCGATTTCGAGAAGGCCAAGGTGGCGGTCGCCAATGAAGCGAGCGCACTTCGCTCCGTCATCCTACTCGCGCAAAAATTTCCCGACGATCAGGGCGCGCGGCTGCGCACGCTCATCAACGAGCACATCGAGGAGGCGATCAATCGGGAGTGGCCGGACATGGCGCGCCAACGCGCCAGGCTCGGAGCGGTGCCGACGAAATTGGTCGAAGCGCTCAACACCACGCTCTCTCTGGCGCCGGAAGACCCGGGACAGAAATTGGCGCAGAGCGAGATCGTGAGATCGATCGAGACCGCCTTGGACGCGCGCCGTCAGCGCATCATCATCAGCCAGTCGACAGTGAGCGTCATCAAGTGGGGCGGACTGTTGCTCCAGGCGCTTTGCACCCTCATCGCCATTTCTTTCGTCCACAGCGATAACCGCACCACGTGCGCCATAGCCTTGATATTGTTCGCGACCGGCATCGCTGCGTCGGTCTTGCTAATCGAGTGTTACAACCGGCCCTTCACCGGCGCAGTTTCGATCAAACCCGGGCTGTTGCAGCAAATCATTGCCAGCGAGGGGCCGCCCACAGCCAGTCCGTAGGCGCCCTCGCCTAAGACGCGAGCTTGAGCTTGGCGTCGGCGCCCTGGGCGGCGCCTTCGAACGGCATCAGGTGCGGCTCGACTTTCTCGCCCGACGGCAGGCCGAATTTCCGCAGTAGGCGCTTCATATATCTGCGGAAGCGATAGTGCTGGATCTCGAATCTGTGCCACGGCGTGTCCTTCCAGCGGATGCCGTGGCCGATATCGGGATTGGCGCGCGCTTTCAGCGCCCTGAACCACGCGGCACGCTTCGGATCGTCCTGCTCGGCCTTGATGAAGGCCGCGACCAGCCGCGCCTGATAATCGGCGATCTGCCACACGCCTCCTTCCGCCGGCTCGAACAGGCCGACGACGAAAAGATCGTCGAGCTCGCGGCTGAAGGTATGGATGAACAGCTTCGACTTGCCCTGCTCGTCGAGAATGTAAGACGTATCGATGAAGGGGAAGCTCGGTCTGAAACCGGTGGCCCAGACCAGAAAGTCGATTTCCTCCGCGCTGCCGTCGGTGAAGATGACGCGCTTGCCGTCGAGCCGCTCGATACCGGGCTTCACGATGGTGCGCCCATGGATAAGGTGATCGATATAGGTGTTGCAGGCGGTGGGATGCGCTTCGAACAGATCGTGGTCCGGCCGCTCCAGGCCGAAGCGGCGATGCGGGCCGACCACGATGCGCATGCCCCAGCGGTACAACAGCCGCATCAATTTGCGCGGCAGCGGGATCCGGCTGGTGTAGTCGATGAACACGTCGGTCGGCTTGCCGAACACCGTCTTGGGGAAGAAATAATAGGTCCGGCGCATCGAATGCACGACGCGCCCATTCTCGATCGCGGCATCGGACAGAATATCGACGGCCGAATTGCCCGCGCCCACCACCAGCACGCGCTTGCCCTTGACCTGCTCCTTCGACTTCACGTCATGGGAATGCAGCATCTCGCCGTCGAAATGGCCGGGATAGGTCGGGACGACCGCCTCCCAGTGATGGCCGTTGGCAATGACCAGGCCCGCAAAGAGACGGGGCGCGCTCTCGCCCTCGATCTGCACGCGCCAGCCTTGCGGCGTGTGCTCGGCGCGCGTGACGCGCTTATTGAAGCTGATCAGCTTATAGAGGCCGAACTCCTTGGCATAGGCGCGCAGATATTCTTGCGCCTGGGCCCGGCTCGCATAAGGCGCCCATTCCTCCGGAAAGTGGAAATCGGGATAGCGCGAGAGTTTCTTCGAGGAATTGAGATAGGTCGAGCCGTAGACGACATGCGGATTCTCGGGGTTCCAGATGCCGCCGACATCCGACAGCGCCTCGAAACAATCGAAGGCAATGCCGCGCTCGGCAAATGTCTTGGCCACGGCCAGGCCGCAGGCTCCCGCGCCAATAATGCAGAAACGCTTCACCGTCCCATTAACCTCTTATTGCTTGCCACCTGATCGGGGCTCCCCCGCCCTTACGGGGAGACCTAAGCATCCCCGGCATGAGGGTTCAACCCCACAGCCATCGTTCCTTAGTCTCTTTGATCTGTGTCAAATCCTTGGCCCCCGCGGCCCCTTCCTCTATGCAACGTCGCCGCCGCTTGAAGCCTGGATTCGGCGGTGGTTTGCTTTATGGTCTGACGCCCGGGAGGCGGGGGGAGTTATGCAAGTCAAGCAAGACGTCACCATCAAGACCTGGGACGGGACCTGGACCTACCAGCCAAAGGTGCTCGTGACGCCGGAGAGCATCGAGGACCTGGTCGAGATCATGGTCGACACGGTGCGCTTTCCGTCGCCTGTGCGGCCGGCCGGCTCGATGCATTCCACCGCGCGCATGAACGGCGACGACGAAGGCGGCACCATGGTCGACATGAAGGCCATGAATCGCATCCTGCATTTCACCGACGACACGGTGACGGTCGAGGCGGGCGTCACGCATATCGTGCTCGCCAATGCGCTGAGAGAGCGCGGCCTCCAGCCTTACGTCACCACCGAGATCGGCAACGTCACGCTCGGCGCGATGGCGACCGCCGCCACCAAGGACTCATCCTTCCCCGGCGGCTTCGGTCAGGTCAGCTCCTATGTGACGAGCGTGCGGCTGGTCACGCCGGACGGCAAGCTGAGGGAGATCACCGAACGCGACAATCCGGAGGAGATGCAGCTCATCCGCTCGAGCTATGGACTGTTCGGCATCGTCTACGAGGTGACCATCAAGGTGAAGCCCACCGTCGCGCTCGCCGTGCGGCACTATTCGCTGAGTCTCGACAATTTCCGCAAATACTTCCCGATCTACAAGGCGCGCGGCTATGCCGTGATGTATTACATCTTCCCGTATGTGAAGCGGGTGCTGGTCGAACTGCGCAAGGAGAACCCGGGCGTCCAGCCCACCTCGCGCTATCGCTGGGTCTATCGCAATCGCTTCTGGCGCAAATACGGACCGGCCGTCACGCAATGGATCCAGCGCAACACGCACAACCACGCCTTGCGCGCCGCCGCCGACAAACTGCACTTCTTCGTGTTGCGCCAAGCGCTCGTTCTCTTCGTGCGCAGCGACCGCACCTGGCCGCATGCCCAGATCATCAACTATCCGCGCGAGCCCGGCGCCAACAAATATCTGTTCAGCATGTGGGCGTTCCGCGAAGGCGGCTTCTTCGACATCCTCGAGGAATATTGCAACTTCCTCATCGCCTACGAGCAGAAGACCGGCTATCGCTGCGACCTGCCGAGCGTGGGCTACGCCATCACCCGCGATGTCGAGGCGCTGCTGTCCTATAGCTGGGAGAGCGCCACCTTGAGCATCGACCCGGCCTCGACCGGGGGGCCCGAGTGGGAGGAATTCCTGCATCACTACAACGAGTTCTGTAGCGCGCGGCGCGGCGTGCCGCTGTTCAATCAGACGCCGTTCCTGACCCGCGATCAGGTGCGCAAGGCGTTCGGCGTGCGGCTCCAGCAATTTGCCGCGCGCCGCAAGGCGGCCGATCCCAAGAACCGCCTGCTCGACAACTATTTCCGCGAGCTGCTCAGCTAAGCCCGACGCCGGTCTCGCGCTGATACATGATGAGATCGAGCGAGGGCGCATCGCCGGTGAGCTTGGTCAGCAGCGCATGCACCTGCCCGCGATGATGCGTCTGGTGATTGAATACGTGCGGCAGGGCGTAACCGAGTTCTTGCTCGATCTCCGCCGGCCTGCTGATGGTCTTGTACTGCACCCTGCGCCCGAGGTCGACCTCGCTCAGTCCCGTGACGAAGGCGACAATCCCCGCATCCTCGGCGGCCCGCGCCGCACGCAACGACTCTAGGTCTTCAAACAGAATCGCATCGAGACGCGTCGGCGCGTCGCCTTCGCCGGTCAAACGCTGCATCCAAATGCGGTCGCCGACCAGGAGGTGATTGAGCGTACCGTGCACCGACTTGAAGAACGCGCCGTGATCCGCGCGATACTCAGCGTCGGGAAGCTGCGCTACCGCCGCATAGAGCCGCGCGTTGGCCCAGGCGTTGTATCCCGCGAACATCTGGAAGATCGACTTCATCTCTGGCCCTGCATCTTCTTGGTGAACCAGCGGACGAGCGGGAAGGAGGCGGCGCGCGGCAAAGAACGGACCGTCTTCAGGAACCCTTCCACTTGCGGCGGGAAGGCGATCTCGTAAGGCTTACGCCCAAGCTTCTCCAGGATCTTGCGCGCGCAGCGCTCCTTGCTCATCACATAGAGCTTCTTCTTGGCGTCGTAGGAGGCGTTGAGCGGCGTATCGACGAAGCCCGGATTGATGATGGTGACGGCGACGCCGGTGCCCTCCAATTCAAGCTTGAGGCTTTCGGCGAGATTGATCACCGCCGCCTTGCTGGCGCCATAGCTGCCGTTGCCCGGCCAGCCGGCGTAACCGAACAGCGAGCCCATGATGGCGATATGGCCCGACTTCCGCGCCAGCATCGACGGCAGCACCGCGGCAACCGCGTTGATCACCCCGTCGACATTGAGCGCCATCGAGCGGTGGAAACCGTCAAGGTCGATATTGCGGACGTCGAACGGCACATACATGCCGGCGCCAAGCAAAGCCAGATCGATCGGGCCAAGCGCCCCTTGGAGCTTGGCCACCGTGGATTTCAGCTCGTCGGGCTTCAGCACGTCGGCCGGATAGGGCCTGATGGCATCGCTCAACGCCGCAAGCGCATCGAGCTTGTCACCTGGCCGCGCCGTGGCGGCGACGCTCACGCCGGCGGTTGCAAGCCGCCGCGCAATCTCGCCGCAGATCGCGCCCGACGCGCCGGTGATCCACGCCAGCTTCCAGGGAAATTGCTGCGCCACGCTTTACCTCTGGGGCAAACCCAAGTGACTCGTCATGCCCGGGCGCAGTCCCGGGCATCCACGAATTTCCTGCGAAGGATCAAGACGTGGATGGCCGGGACAAGCCCGGCCATGCCGGAGACCATTGGTTGACATCAATCAAAACCATTCTAATCCACGAAAGGATCGTGCACGAGGATGGTGTCCTCGCGCTTCGGGCTGGTCGAAAGCAGCGCCACCGGCGCGCCGATCAGCTCCTCGAGCCGCCGCACATATTTGATGCACTGCGCCGGCAACTCCGCCCAGCTCCGCGCGCCGCGCGTCGACTCGGTCCAGCCTTCCATCGTCTCGTAGATGGGCACGACCCGGGCCTGCGCCCCTTGCGCCGCCGGCAGATGATCGAGCGGCAGGCCGTCGAGCCGATAGCCCACACAGATCTTGAGCTCGGGCAGTTGGTCGAGCACGTCGAGCTTGGTCAGCGCGATGCCGTTGATGCCGGCGACCTTGCGCGTCTGGCGAACCAGGCAGGCGTCGAACCAGCCGCAGCGGCGCGGCCGCCCCGTCACCGTGCCGAACTCCGCCCCGCGCTCGCCGATGAGCTTGCCGGTCTCGTCCTTGAGCTCGGTGGGGAACGGCCCCTCCCCCACCCGCGTGGTGTAGGCCTTGGTGATGCCGAGCACATAGCCGATCGCTCCCGGCCCCACGCCGGAGCCGGTCGCGGCTTGAGCCGCCACCGTGTTCGACGAAGTCACGAACGGATAGGTGCCGTGGTCGATATCGAGCAGAGCGCCTTGCGCGCCCTCGAACAAAATTCGCTTGCCCTGACGCCGCTTCAGATCGAGCAGAGCCCAGACCGTGTCAACGTAAGGGAGAATTTTCGGCGCGATCTCGGTGAGCTGCGCGCACAGATCGTCGGCCGAAATCTCCGGCTGGCCGAGCCCGCGGCGGAGCGGATTGTGGTGGGCAAGGATGCGCTCGATCTTCGGCTTGAGCGACGGCAAATCCTGGAGGTCCATCACCCTGATGGCACGGCGGCCGACCTTGTCCTCGTAAGCCGGGCCGATACCGCGCTTGGTCGTTCCAATGCGCCCCTCTCCCGCGGCGGCCTCACGCAGCGAGTCGAGCTCGCGGTGCAGCGGCAGGATCAGCGTCGCGTTCTCGGCGATGCGGAGATTGTCGCGGCTTACCGTCACGCCGAGTGTTTCGATCTTGGCAATCTCGTCGGCGAGCGCCCATGGGTCGACCACGACGCCGTTGCCGATCACCGAGAGCTTGCCCTTGCGCACCACGCCGGAGGGAAGCAGCGAGAGCTTATAGGTGGTGCCGTCGACCACCAGCGTGTGGCCGGCATTATGGCCGCCCTGGAAGCGCACCACGAT
>JBAUOI010000192.1:0-8174 GCA_049579665.1 Methyloceanibacter sp. | reverse complement strand
TCGGGCTCTCGCCCTTGGGCGTGATCTTGCCGACCAGGATGTCGCCGGGATTCACCTCGGCGCCGATATAGACGATGCCCGCCTCGTCGAGATTCTTGAGCGCCTCTTCCGACACGTTCGGAATGTCTCGGGTGATCTCCTCAGGCCCGAGCTTGGTGTCTCGGGCCATCACCTCGAACTCCTCGATATGGATCGAGGTGAACACGTCATCGCGCACGACGCGCTCGGAGATAAGGATGGAGTCCTCGAAATTGTAGCCCATCCACGGCATGAAGGCGACGAGCACGTTCCGCCCGAGCGCCAGCTCGCCGAGATCGGTCGAGGGACCGTCGGCGATGATCTCGCCCGCCTGCACCTGATCGCCCACGCGCACCAGTGGCCGCTGGTTGATACAGGTGTTCTGGTTCGAGCGCTGGAACTTGCGCAGATTGTAGATGTCGACGCCCGACTTCGAAGGATCGGTCTCCTCCGTCGCGCGGATGACGATACGCGTCGCGTCCACCTGATCGACCACGCCGGTGCGGCGAGCGCCGATGGCCGCGCCTGAATCGCGCGCCACGACCTCTTCCATGCCGGTGCCGACCAGCGGCGCCTCGGCCGTGATCAACGGCACGGCCTGACGCTGCATGTTGGAGCCCATCAGCGCGCGGTTGGCGTCGTCGTTCTCGAGGAACGGAATGAGCGCCGCGGCGACCGACACGAGCTGCTTCGGCGACACGTCGATCAGATCGACCTTCTCCGGCGGCTCGAGCTCGACGTCGCCCGCGTGACGGCAGACGATCAGATCCTCGGCGAAGGTGCCGTTCGGATTGAGCTTGGCGTTGGCCTGCGCGATGATGTAGCGCGCCTCCTCCATCGCCGAGAGATAGACCACCTCGTCGGTCACCTTGCCCTTGACCACGCGCCGGTACGGGCTCTCGATGAAGCCGTATTTGTTCACCCGCGCGAAGGTCGCCAGCGAATTGATCAGGCCGATATTCGGACCTTCCGGCGTCTCGATCGGGCAGATGCGGCCGTAATGCGTCGGGTGCACGTCGCGCACCTCGAATCCCGCGCGCTCGCGCGTCAGACCGCCCGGGCCAAGCGCCGAGAGACGACGCTTATGCGTGATCTCCGAAAGCGGATTGGTCTGGTCCATGAACTGCGACAGCTGCGAGGAGCCGAAGAACTCACGCACCGCGGCGGCCGCGGGCTTGGCGTTGATCAGATCCTGCGGCATCACCGTGTCGATATCGACCGAGCTCATGCGTTCCTTGATGGCACGCTCCATGCGCAACAGGCCGACGCGATACTGATTCTCCATCAGCTCGCCGACCGAGCGCACCCGGCGGTTGCCGAGATGGTCGATGTCGTCGATCTCGCCCTTGCCGTCGCGCAAGCCGACCAGCGTCTTGATCACGGCGAGGATGTCCTCGCGGCGCAGCGTGCGCGCCGTATCGGGCGCGTCGAGATCAAGCCGCATGTTCATCTTCACGCGGCCGACGGCCGAAAGGTCGTAGCGCTCGGAATCGAAGAAGATGCCCTTGAACAGCGTGGCCGCGGCTTCCGGCGTCGGCGGCTCGCCCGGCCGCATCACACGGTAGATGTCGAGCAACGCCTCCTCGGGATTGGAGTTCTTGTCGATGTTCAGCGTATTGCGAATGAACGCGCCGACATTGACGTGATCGATGTCGAGGATCGGAATCTCCTTGAGACCCAGATCCTTCAGCGTGGCAAGCAGCTTGGCGTCGAGCTCCTCGCCCGCCTCGCCGTAGATCTCGCCCGTCTCCATATTGATGATGTCTTGCGCGAGATAGCGGCCATGCAAATCCTCGTCGCTTACGAGCAGCTCTTTCAAGCCCTCGTCGGCGAGCTTCTTGGCAAGCCGCGCGGTGACCTTGCGGCCGGCTTCGATTGCGACCTTGCCGGTCTTGGCGTCGATCAGGTCGCTGGTCGGCTTGATGCCGCGCAGGCGGTCGGGCCGGAACGGCATGCGCCATCCGTCCTTGGTCGCCTTGAGCGGGATGCGATCGTAGAAGGTCGCGAGGATCTCCTCGTCCTCCAGCCCCAGCGCATAAAGCAGCGTTGTCACCGGCAGCTTGCGGCGCCGGTCGATGCGCACATAGACGATGTCCTTGGCGTCGAACTCGAAATCGAGCCACGAGCCGCGATAGGGAATGATGCGCGCGGCGAACAACAGCTTGCCGGAGGAATGCGTCTTGCCGCGGTCGTGGTCGAAGAACACGCCCGGAGAGCGATGCATCTGCGAGACGATGACGCGCTCGGTACCGTTGATGACGAAGGTGCCGTTCATCGTCATGAGCGGCATGTCGCCCATATAGACGTCCTGCTCCTTGATGTCCTTGACCGAGCGGGCGCCGGTTTCCTCGTTGACATCGAACACGATCAGACGAAGCGTCACCTTGAGCGGCGCCGCGTAGGTCATGCCGCGCTGCTGGCACTCGTCGACATCATATTTCGGTGGCTCGAACGCATAGCGCACGAACTCGAGCTGGGCGCGGTCGCCGAAATCCTTGATCGGGAACACTGAACGGAAGACGGCCTGCAAGCCCTCGTCGAGGCGCCCGCCCTCGGGCTCCTCAACCATCAAGAATTGATCGTAGGATTGCTTCTGAACCTCGATGAGATTCGGCATCTCGGCCACTTCGTGGATCCGGCCGAACATCTTCCGCAAACGCTTATGCCCATTCGAAGTCGAAGTCTGCTGCGCCATTTCTACCTCTTAGGCTCGTCGCGACGGCTCACCGGAAACTCCACGTAAGTGGAGGCTCTGGCGAGGCGTCAGTCTCGTTTTTGATGGGTTTTGGCCCGGGTGAACTCCCCTATATGGGTGTCACCCGGGCGCAATTCAACCCATCTGGCTACTTCAACTCGACAGTCGCTCCGGCGGCCTCGAGCTGCTTCTTGATCTTCTCCGCCTCGTCCTTGGTGACGCCTTCTTTCACGGCCTTGGGCGCGCCTTCGACCAGGTCCTTCGCTTCCTTGAGGCCCAGGCTGGTAACTGCCCGCACCTCTTTGATAACGTTGATCTTCTGGGCTCCAGCCGCGGTCAGGATAACGTTGAATTCCGTCTTCTCCTCGACCGGTGCTGCGGCTGCGCCAGCCGCGGCCATCATGGCCACGGGAGCGGCAGCCGAGACGCCCCATTTCTCCTCGAGCATTTTCGCCAGCTCGGCGGCCTCAAGCACGGTCAGGCCTGAAAGCGTGTCCACTATTTTCTGCAAATCTGCCATCGACTTATCCTCGTAGGTTTGACTCTCGTATCTAGGTTTGGGCCGTCACGCCGCTTCCTTGTTGCCGTAAGCGCCGAAAACTCGCGCAAGCTGGGCGCCGGGCTCGTTCAGGGTGCGGGCGATCTTGGTCGCCGGCGCCTGCAGGAGTCCGATCAGCGTGCCTCTGAGCTCATCGAGCGAAGGCAAGTCGGCAAGCGAGTTCACGCCCTTGGCATCAAGCACCGTGCTGCCCATCGAACCGCCTAGGATCACGAACTTCTCGTTCACCTTGGCGAATTTGACGGCAATTTTCGGTGCCGCTATCGGGTCGTCGGAAAATGCGAGGCAGGTCGGCCCCTTCAGCAGATCTGCGATCCCTTTAGCGTCGGTGCCTTCGAGCGCGAGCTTGACGAGCCTGTTCTTCGCCACTTTGACCCGCCCGCCAGCGCTTCTCATCTCGCTGCGCAGTTTGGTCATTTGGGCGACGGTCAGGCCCGCATAGTGAGCGACGACGACCACGCCGGTCTTGGCGAAGACATCGTGAAGCGCCGTCACGACTTCGCGCTTCTCTGCTCTTTCCAATGCTCACTCCGTCTGTTTGAGGGCGAGGAGCGAAAGCTCCACGTCCTCCGGCTACACCTTGCCGCGAGGAGCGCGAGGGATGGCCGCGAAGCCGCCCCGCTTGTCCAAGCGGCGCTTCCGTCCTGTCCCGCCCGCGCGCGAAGTTGCGCAAGAGCCAGTTACGAGGTTCAAACCGATCTCCCGGTTGCGGCGGATAATCCGCACCCATCGACCCGTTCGTCTCCCGTCTCATGCAGGCCCGAAGGGCTTAAGCGGTTTCCCGCACCTGCAGTCTCGGACAGGCTTCAGATCGCTTGCACGCAAGCGATCCTTCGGGACTGATCGCTCAGCCCGAAACTCATAAATCAGCCCGCGGCGGCCCCTCCAACGAGGCTCGTGGGCTCGATCTTCACACCAGGTCCCATCGTCGAGGTCACCGCGACGCGTTTCAGGAACGTGCCCTTGGCGCCCGACGGCTTCGCCTTCATCACCGCATCGGCGAACGCGCGGATATTCTCGACCAACGCCTGTTCGCTGAAGCTCGCCTTGCCGACGCCGGCATGGATGAGCCCCGCCTTCTCGACGCGGAACTCGACCGCGCCGCCTTTCGCCGCGCGCACGGCCGGAGCGACATCGGCCGTCACCGTGCCGACTTTCGGGTTCGGCATCAGCCCGCGCGGGCCGAGCACCTTACCCAGGCGTCCGACCAGCGGCATCATGTCGGGCGTGGCGATGCAGCGGTCGAAATCGATCACGCCCTTCTGCACCTGCTCGACCAGATCCTCGGCGCCGACCACATCGGCGCCGGCCTTCTTGGCCTCCTCGGCCTTGGCGCCCTTGGCGAACACGCCGACTCTGAGCTTGCGGCCCGAGCCGTGCGGCAGCGCGCAGACGCCTCGCACCATCTGATCGGCGTGGCGCGGATCGACGCCCAGATTCATCGCCACCTCGATGGTCTCGTCGAACTTCGCCTTGGCGCCGTTCTTGACGAGCTTGACCGCCTCTTCGATCGAATAGAGCTTCTCGCGGTCGATTGGCGCGATCGCTGCCTTGAATCTTTTACCTGGCTTGCTCATGACTTAGTCCTGCACCTGTAGGCCCATCGAGCGGGCTGAGCCGGCGATGATCTTCATCGCTTGCTCGACGGAATTGGCGTTGAGGTCCTTCATCTTGACCTCGGCGATCTCGCGAAGCTGCGCCTGCGTCACCGTACCGGCGACGCCGCGGCCCGGCTCCTTCGATCCCTTGCCGATCTTCGCCGCCTTCTTCAGCAGATACGACGCCGGCGGCGTGCGCATCTCGAAGGTGAAGGAGCGGTCGGCATAGACGGTAATCACCGTGGGAATCGGCGAGCCGGCTTCGAGCTTCTGCGTCGCCGCGTTGAACTGCTTGCAGAACTCCGGGATGTTGACTCCGCGCTGACCGAGCGCGGGCCCGATCGGCGGCGACGGATTAGCCTGCCCTGCCGGCACCTGGAGCTTGATGTAACCTTCGATCTTCTTCGCCATCGCTCTAACTCTTCCCGCGCCTTCCCGCTTAACCGCTTAAAGCTTCTCGACCTGCGCGTACTCGAGCTCGACCGGCGTCGCCCGGCCGAAGATCGACACCGCCACTTTCAGCCTCGCCCGCTCCTCATCGACCTCCTCGACGAGACCGTTGAACGACGCGAACGGCCCGTCGGCGACGCGCACCTGCTCGCCGATCTCGAAGGTGACCGACGGCTTTGGCCGCTCGACCCCTTCCTGCACCTGCTGGAGGATGCGCCCGGCCTCCGCCTCGGTAATCGGGATGGGCTTCTGCTCGGTGCCGAGGAAACCGGTGACCTTCGGCGTCGCCTTGATGAGGTGATAGGTCTGGTCGTTCAGATCCATCTTCACCAGCACGTAGCCCGGAAAGAATTTCCGCTCTGAGCTGACCTTGCGGCCGCGGCGCATCTCCACGACCTCTTCCATCGGCACCAGCACCTCTTCGAACATGTCGGCAAGCCCCGCAGCGGCGGCCCGCTCCTTGATGGACTCGGCGACCTTCCGCTCGAAGTTCGAATAGGCGTGGACGATGTACCAGCGCTTTGCCATTGACCCTAAGTTCCGCCTCCTAGCGGCCCAAACCCAATACCAGCGTGACCAGCTCACTCAGGATCCAGTCGGCGGCGAGGAAAAACAGCGCGGCAGCGATCGACATGGCGACCACCATGATGGTGGTGATCACCGTCTCGCGGCGCGTCGGCCAAGTGACCTTGGCCACCTCGGTCCGCACCTGCTGCAAAAACTCAAAGGGATTCGTCCTCGCCATCTTCAATCCTTGCCGCGGCAACACGCGTTGATCTCACTTCTCCGGCTCTCGTCAGTCTTGGCAGGAGTGGAGGGACTCGAACCCCCAACCCCCGGTTTTGGAGACCGGTGCTCTAGCCAGTTGAGCTACACTCCTATCGCCTGCTCCAATTCTCGCCGTTCGTCGCCATTTTTCAAGTTCTAGGCGACCTAACCTCTTGGAGCGGGTGAAGGGAATCGAACCCTCGTCCTCAGCTTGGAAGGCTGCTGCTCTACCATTGAGCTACACCCGCACCATCCCGCTCATCATTAGAGAGTGGTTGGTGGAGGGGGTAGGATTCGAACCTACGTAGGCATAGCCAACGGGTTTACAGCCCGTCCCCTTTAGCCACTCGGGCACCCCTCCTTGAGCGAAGATGGATTGACTGGTGATTTGTGACCAAGCAAAAACGCCCCGCCGTCGGCCGGCAGGGTCCGCCATGGCTGGTTTTATGGGTAGCGCTTTAAGCTCTGTCAACTGTAAATCAGGGGATTAGGGCGAAAATCCCTGATCTTTCCGGCGCCTCTCGCTTCTCTCCCACCTTCCAAGCAAGTTGTCATCTTCATGCGGCGTCGAACTCAAAGGCCGAACAAGCCCGGAAAGCATAGCTGGCGCGGCAGGCCGGCGCACACATCCCGGCAGGACAGCGCCGATCGGGTTACGCTGTTCGGCATGCACGCCGTCGAAGCCGCTCTCGCCAATCCGAGGCGCACTCTCGGGAAACTGCTTGCCACCGAGAACGCGGCGCAGCGGCTCGGGCCCCTCCTCGCCAAACGCGGGCTGAAACCTGAGCTGGTCACGCCTAAGGATCTCGACCGACTCTTGGGCGCCGACGCGGTGCATCAGGGTGTCTTCCTCGAAGCCGAGCCGCTGCCCTTCGTCACGCTTGATGATGCCGATGCGAACGGCATCCTGCTCGTGCTCGATCAGGTGACCGACCCGCAAAATGTCGGCGCGGCGCTTCGCTCAGCCGCGGCCTTCGGCGCGGCGGGCCTGGTCATGACCGAGCGGCACAGCCCGCCTCTGCACGGCGTTCTCGCCAAGGCCGCGAGCGGCGCGCTCGACATCGTGCCGGTGATCCTCGTCAAGAATCTCGCGCAGACCTTGAGCGAGCTCGGCGAGCGCGGCGTGTTGCGCGTGGGGCTCGCGGAGGAGGCAAGCGAGACACTGGAAGCTGCACCGCTCACCCGGCCGGTGGCTCTTGTGCTCGGGGCCGAAGGCAGAGGCTTGCGTCAGCTCACGCGCGAGCATTGCGACCGGCTCTGCCGCATCTCGACGTCGAGCGCGCTTGCGAGCCTCAACGTCTCGAACGCAGCCGCCGTGGCGCTCCACTGGGCGAGCCTCAATGCGCGCTAGCGCCTAAGCTAGTTGCAGAAGCGGCGGCCGAACGAATCGTACCAGCAGTCCCTGCGCCAATAGCAATTGCCGGGACCGGGATAGCAGGCGGTGTAGCCCGGCTGCTTCCAATACGCGTAGAACCGCTTCGGGAAATAGACGAAGGCCGTGCCGCCGCAGCCGCCCTGACCGCATGGCGGAGGCGCCGCATAAGCCGCCGCGCCACTGACGCAGCCGGCGCCGCAGGGCGCGACCGCGACTGGACCGGGGCGGATGACCAGACGGCGCATCGGACTCGGATTCGGCGCGGGCACGAGAACCGCGCCGCAGGGTCCGCCGCACTGGGCGCTGGCGGGCTCGATCGCCGTAAGGTTGAAGCCGCCCGCGAGGAGAAGCATGGCGGCGAGAGCGAATACGAATTTCATCTGGCAACTCCACTAGAGGGGCGAACTCCCCTGACGTGAGTCGCCGGGAAGCGCGCCTCGCAAGCTACGCCAGGCAAGGTATCAGTAGGGTTAACGTAGTGTTGTCGCCGTGCTGTCGTGCCGCCCAGCGCGACTTATTTAATGTAGCGGTCTGCCCGGCCGCCCTGATAGCTCGGATAATGGAAATACGGCATGCAGCGCGCGTGCCCGTCCTGGCCCGTGGTGTAGGGCCGGTAGAACCACCAGTAATTCCGGGGATAACAATAAAAAGACTGGGTGCGCCGGCCATGATGATGGAACGCCACCGGAAAACCGAGTGCGGGTGCCGAAG
>JBAUOI010000191.1:0-3625 GCA_049579665.1 Methyloceanibacter sp. | reverse complement strand
GCATGGGCTCCTCGGTGTTCCACCCTGAATCTTCGCGCGTGGCGCGACTTGCCTCAGGCGGACAGCATGGGCTCGCCCAGTCAGTGTTCCAGGTCGGCGGCAATTTCGGCACGGCGCTGGGTCCGCTGCTCGCGGCCTTCGTCGTGCTTCCTTACGGGCAAGGCAGCGTGGCCTGGTTCTCCGTCGTGGCGCTGGTCGGCATGATCATGCTTGCCGGCATCGGCTCTTGGTACGGCAAGACGCTCAAGTTCAACAACAGCAAGGTGCGACCGAGCGAGAGCGAAGCCATCCACGAGCTTACGCACGGCAAGGTGCGGAAGTCCGTCGCCATCTTGATGGCGCTCACCTTCTCCAAGGACTTCTACCTCGTCAGCATCACCAGCTTCTACACCTTCTACTTGATCCATACGTTCGGGCTCTCGGTGCAGAGCGCCCAGCTTTACCTGTTTCTGTTTCTGTTCTCCGTCGCCGCCGGCACCGTGATCGGCGGTCCGATCGGCGACCGCATTGGCACGCGGCGCGTGATCTGGTGGTCGATCCTGGGCGTGCTCCCCTTCACGCTGGCGCTGCCTTATGTCGGCCTGCTCGGCACGGCGATCCTCAGCGTGGTCATCGGGCTGATCCTCGCTTCCGCGCACCCCGCCATTATCGTCTATGCCCAGAGCCTGATCCCGGGCCGCGTCGGCATGGTGGCGGGACTTTTCTTCGGCCTCGCCTTCGGCGTCGCCGGTATCGGCGCGGCCTTTCTCGGCTGGCTCGCCGATCGGACCTCAATCGCCTTCGTCTACCATGTATGCGCCTTCCTGCCGGCGATTGGCCTGCTCGCGGCCTTTTTGCCGGAGATGGCGAAACCAAAAATTCCCGCCAAGCGAGCAAAGCGCTGAGGCCGGCACCCAGGCGCGCGCCATTTCGCCAAGATCACCGCCGCGAACTCTCCGTTTTCGATTTTTTTGTTCAACTGGTGTCTTGGCCTCGTCTTGGAGAAAGACCGGCGCGGCGCAAGACGAAGCACCGGCAAATCGGGCCTCGGCGCCCGGCTATGCTGTGCGTTTCTGCCGCAAACGGCAAAGCCGAGACAGGGGCTCGCGCCTGTGGTTAATATGCGCTCCAGGGGTCCGGCCGAGGCAATTGGCCGGGCCCCTGTTCTCATGCCGAGCTCGGCGGCCGGCAGTTCTCATTTGGTCTTGCGTGAAACTGCCAGCGCCCGCTCGGTTGTCCGATCATCTTTATCTAACGAGGGGCAAGCAATGCGTGACATCCGCGGGGATTTGCAAGACCGGGCCGGTCTGCTTGAAGAGCAGATCAATGCCCACGAGGCTCAATTCGACAAACTCATCGAGCAGCTTAAGGCCGAGCATGATGCGCGGCTTGAGGACCTCAAGGCCGAGCTTGATGCGGTGAACCGGCTGATTGAGCTTGAGCTCCGCCGGCTGGCAACCGCGCCCGCCGCGCCGAAGGTGCCGACTCGCGATCCCGTGCAGCACCATGCGAGCCATGCGAGCCACCAGGGGGCGCAACATGTCGCCCATCAGTCCGCCCCGGCACAGCATGTTTCGCATCGGCCGCCGGCTCCGTCGTCAATTCAACCCGAACTGCCGCTCGCCGATTTCTTGGTGCGTAAGCTGAACGAGGTCGGCGCCATGTCGCGTGACGATCTCCGGCGGCTCTCGCTGCAAGAGGGCTATTTCGCCGACGCCGACACCGCCGACCGCGGCGTCCACACCACGCTGCTCAACGTGGTGAAGGCTGGCCTCATTCGCCAGCTGCCGAACGGCAACTTCGCGCCGGCGACCGTGCTCGACACGATCCGGTTGCGCCGCGCGATGTAGTTTCGGTCAAGGTTACGTGGGCAACGGCGTCGCCGTTGCCCACGCCTTACGCCGCATACGGTCCGCGCAGCAATTCGACCACGTCCTTGCGTACCTTGTCCTCGGCATAACGGGCGAGCGCCTTGCGGTCGGGGAACGCATCGAGCGGAACCGGCGCCCCGATGCGGATATGCGCATCGATGGGGCCAAGCCCGAGCAGCCGCCAGGCATGGCTTGCCATGTCCATGTCGCCATACCAGGCGATCACGTGGCGTCCGCGGCGGCAAAGCGGCAGCCCATAAATCTTGGGATAAGTGATCGCGAGGGTTTGCGCCGAGACTTTGGCGCCCATCGGCGCGCCTCCGGCAAGCTTGGCCGCCGCGAACAGCGCCGTCTTAAACGGCACCACGCTGTTGCCGTCGCTTGAGGTTCCTTCGGCGAACAGCACGATATGATCGCCGCCGGCGAGCCGCTCCAGAATTTCATTCGCCTTGTCGCCGACCTCGTTCCGCCGGTTGCGGTCGACGAACACCGAGCGCTGCAGCTTGGCGAGCCAGCTGACAAAGGGCCAGGACGCGACCTCTTGTTTCGCTACGAACGACACCGGAGCCACGGCCGAGAGCACGGTGATGTCGAGCCAAGACACATGGTTGGCGATGATCAGCACGCCCTGCTGCTCGGCGATCTCTCCCTCGACATTGAGGCGGATGCCGACGAGCTTGCACACTTGCCGATGATACCAATGCGGGAAGCTGCGGGCGTAACGCGAGCCTGTCTTGAGGAACAGCAGCTGCAGCGGCATCAACGGAAAGGTCAAGGCGAAGAAGGCGCTGAGCACCAGGAACGCGCGCAAGCTTCTCATGTCCGCTATGGACGCCTCGATCGTGCGATCAGTGGCAGATCCGGCGCCCGTAATAGGTGGTGCAGATCCCCTTCAGCGCTGGATTGACTTGCGCGAGAGGCAGCGCCTCGGTCCGGCATTCCGTGCGAATTTCCCCAAAGCCCCAATTCGACGTCGTGCAAACCTCACGCGTTGCGGTGGGCAGCACCTTGCCGTCCTGCGTCAGCCAATGCTGGTCTTCGGCCTGCGCTACACCGCCGAGCATCGCCAAGAGTCCGGCCAACACCACGCACTTCAACATCACGCCATCCCCTTATCTCGGTAAACAACGCCTTAACGTTGTCCCCCCGAGCGGCGAGAGTCAAATTCGTTAGGATTCCGCCAAAAAATTGCCTATTTGCCGGGCTTAAGCGGCACGCCGAACAGCTCGAGCCGGTGCCCGATCAGCCGGAAGCCGAGCTCACGCGCCACCCCCTCTTGCAGGCGTTCGATCTGCTCATTCGAGAACTCGATGACTTCGCCGGTCTTCATGTTGATCAGATGGTCGTGATGGCCAAGCCCGGCCGGCTCATAGCGGGCGCGGCCGTCGCCGAACTCATGCCGCTCGAGAATGCCGGCCCCCTCGAACAGGCGCACGGTGCGGTAGACGGTCGACAGCGAGATACGCGGGTCGCGCGCGCTCGCCCGCCGGTAAACCTCCTCGACGTCCGGGTGATCATCCGCTTCCGACAGCACCTTGGCGATGGTCCGCCGCTGGCCTGTCATGCGCATGCCCTTCTCGGCGCAGAGACGCTCTAGCCTGGTTTCCGCTATGGCAGTCTTGGGCATGGGTCGTTATGCCTGCCGTCTCGCTAGGGCCGCGCCATCATCATCGGGGCCGCTTGAAAGGGCAAGGCTGAAGATCGCGGCGTCGGCGCCGTGCTCATAATAGCCCTTTCTCCGGCCCACCCTCACCGCGCCGAGCGAGCTGTACAGG
>JBAUOI010000190.1:0-4313 GCA_049579665.1 Methyloceanibacter sp. | reverse complement strand
GATCAGTCGCCGCTCGCGCAGGAGAGCGCGCCGGCTGCCGCCGATCCGGTGGTCGCGTCGATCCGCTCGAAGCTCGCCGATCCAGCCATCCGCAAGGACGCCGACGCGGACGATCTCGCCGCGCTTGAAGCGTTTTATGCGACAAGGGCTGGCGGTCCGTTATGGACGACGGAGATGGGTTTCACGGCGAAGGCGCAGGCCGCCATCTTCGAGATCGAGAAGGCCGACGATTGGGGTCTCGACGCCAAAGCCTTCCAGCTTCCTGCCGCGAGCGAGTTGCCGGGAAGCGCCGAGGCGCAAGCCTTGGCCGAAATCAAGCTCGATCTCGCCGTTCTGAAATATGCGCGCTTTGCCCGCGGCGGGCGCCTCACCCTGTCAAAGGTCAGCGAGTTGTTCGATCAAACGCCGCCGCTGCGCGATCCGAAGCTGGTGTTGAGCGAGATCGAAGCCGCCACGGCGCCGGGTGAGTATCTTCAGTCGCTACAGCCGAAGCATGAAGGATTTCAACACCTGCGCCAGGCCCTGCTGAAAGCCCGCGGCGACAGCGGCGACAACGGTGACGGCGAGGGCGCCAAGCCCGCTGCCAGCGACAAGGACATCAAGCGGCTCATTATCAACATGGAGCGCTGGCGCTGGATGCCCGAGGACCTCGGCAACATCTATGTGTGGAACAACTCCGCAGCCTTCATGCTCTATGTGGTGAAGGATAATAAGACGATCTATGCCGACAAGACGCTGGTCGGCACGATCAGCTACGCGACGCCGGTGTTCACCGCCGACATGAAGACCATCGTCTTCAACCCGGACTGGAACGCGCCCGAGACGGTGGTGAAGGAGAACATCATTCCGCCCTTGCAACAGCGGAACTACTCGATCCTCCGCGTCCACAAGCTATTCGTCAGCTATAACGGCACGCCGGTCGACGCGACCAAGGTCGATTGGAACCGCGTCAATCCTCTCGCCTACACCTTCTCGCAGAGGGCCGGACCGCACAACAATCTGGGCAAGGTGAAATTCCTCTATCCCAACCGGCACACGGTCTACATGCACGACACGCTGCCGGTGCGGAAAAAATACTTCAAGCAGACCGCACGGATGATCGGGCATGAATGTGTGCGCATGGAGAAGCCGCAAAAATTCGCCGAGATTCTGCTCGCCGAGGATAAAGGCTGGCCGGCGCCCCGCGTGGACGAGCTGTGGGAGAAGGGCGTCAACAGCTCGGTGTCACTGGATAAGAAGATCCCGGTGCATATGGTCTATTTCACCGCGGTCGCAGACGAGAACGGCAAAGTGGACACTTCCGCCGATGTCTATGGGCTCGACCGGAAGATGGCCGCAGCCCTGTTCGGCGACGCCACCGGCTTTCCCCCGCCGCCGCCCGAGTCGAAGCAGCCGCCGGCCGGAGAAGCCGATGCCTCAACGCCCGCTGCGCGGCGCGCGAGCGCCGACAACGACTTCACGCGTGCGATGGGGATGAGCGACTAGCCCGCTTCGCGTCACTTCTTGGCTTGCGCGGCGTCCCAGCCCTTGATCGCCTCTTCCAGCATGGTGTCGAAACGGCCGTCGGTGGTCATCTCGGTGATGCCTTTGCCGAAAGCCTCAGCCAAAGAGCGGCAGGGCGACTTGTTGGAGAAGGCGACGAACATCTCGGCCGTGACCGCCGCTTGATCGAGGGGCACGATCTGCCCTTTTAATCCGTCTTTAGCCGCTTCGGCGACGCCGGGATAATAGCCCGCGATCAAATAATCGGCCTTCCCGGCCACGAGGTCCTTGAAGGCGGCGTCGATACCGGCAGTGCGGGCGACGTCGAGCTTGTCCTTCATGAAGGCGTCGAAGTCGGTGCCGTAGCTCTCGCCTTGGTTGGTGACGCCCTTCTTGCCGATCAGGTCGTCCGGGCCCTTGAAGGGAAACTCCTTGCCCTTGACCACGAAGATCGCCACGTCGTCGAACATGAAGGCGGGCTTGACGTAGTCGAGATAGGTGGCGCGCTCATCGTTGTAGTAGATGCCGAAAATCATGTCGGCCTTGCCATCGCGCGCAGCGTTCTGCGCCTCCTCCCAGGTTCCCATATATTTCGACTCAAGCGGGATCTTGAGGTTTTTGGCGATGGCCTCGACCAGCGTGGGCGCGGCGCCGACGATATTGTCGCCGTCCTTGTAGGCGATCGCCGGATATTGCGGATGACCGGTCGCCGTGATCTTGGTGCACTCATCGGCGGCGAAGGTCGTGTTGCCCGTCAATGCCAGGGCCACGAACACAGTCAAGCCGAGAAATCTTTTCATGATCGAGAGTTCCTTGTTCCTGGTGGGGTCGGCGAAAGGGCAGGGGGCAGGTCCAGTCCAATGGGAGGCAGACGCCCAAGCCTGCTCTTTATTACCGCTTCATCTGCGCCTTGATCTTGTCCACGTCGGCTTGCGAGACCTTCCCAGCCTGGACCAGCGCCTGCACGCAGGCCGGCGACAGGCTGGGGCCCGCCTTCTTCATGCACAAATTCAAAGCCGAGGTTTGCAGCCCGTAGTCGCCACAGAATTTCTTGTAGTCGTTGGCGCAGTTATTCTGCATGCCCTTGGTGATGGTTCCGGCCTGGGCGAAGGCTGCCGACGAGCCGGCGCAGAGGAAAAGGAGGATCAAGACAAAGGCGGCAGGCAACCTTGAACGATAACGCGTCATCAGCGGTCCCTCTCTTTATCGTGACCGAGGTTCTACCACGCTTCCCGCGCATCGCCACCCGCTATCCTGGGTCGAAAAGCAGAGAATTAAGGTCGCTCTCGCCGCATTTTTGCCGAGGAGTCGGGACTAGCCGAAACGGCCCATGATAAAGCGCTGCGTGCGCGGATCGTTCGGCGTCACGAACATATGGCGCGCGGTGTCGAACTCGACCAATTGGCCGAGATACATGAAGCCCGCGAAGTCCGAGACCCGCGCGGCCTGTTGCAGATTGTGCGTCACGATGACGATCGTGTGGTCGTTCTTCAATTCTTCGATCGTCTTCTCGATTTTGGCCGATGAGATTGGATCGATCGAGGAGCAAGGCTCGTCGAGCAGAAGCACCTCCGGCTGAATGGCAATGGCGCGAGCGATGCAGAGGCGCTGCTGCTGACCTCCCGACAGAGAGAAACCGCTCTCGGGCAAATGGTTGATCACTTCATCCCAAAGCGCCGCGCGGCGAAGCGCCGATTCAACCTCGGCATCCAACTCGCCGCGAGACAGCTCGCGATAGAGGCGGATGCCGAAGGCAATGTTGTCGTAGATCGACATTGGAAACGGCGTCGGTTTTTGAAAGACCATACCAATCCTCGCTCGGAGGAGCGGCGTGTCATCGTTGCCGGTAAGGATGTTCTCGCCGTCGAGCAGAACCTCGCCCTCGGTGCGTTGCCCGGAATAGAGGTCAAAGATCCGATTGAACACGCGCAGCAAGGTCGATTTGCCGCAGCCAGACGGGCCGAAGAAGGCGGTGACGCTTTGCGCGTAGATCGGCACGGAGATGTCTTTCAGCGCTTGGCTCCCGTCCTCGTAATAGAAGTTCAGATTGTGGACGCTCATCTTCTCTTGTGCCGGCGTCGATCGACTCGGCGCCTGCAACAGGTCGCTCATGCCCGCGATTGCGGCGCCGCGCCCCGCTGGCGGTTTGATGGCTTCTAGTCCTACTTCGGACATGTGGAGGTCCTCTCTTCGCGCGACTCCAACTTGGTTAGAGCGAAGGAGCGGAAGAAACCTTGATGGCCGTCAACGTCGAGACGCAGAAGAACGATTAAAGTGATCATGTCCTGTCATGGAAATGTCATTAGACGAGGGCATGCCAAACAGGCGCTCATCCTCAAATATAGTTGGGAGGTGACGGGAACATGTCTGCTGAGCCATCGAAAGGCCTATTGGAGCGGCGCGCCGAGCTGGAAAAGCAGCTTCGCAAACTGACCGAGAAAGGGGACGCGCTTTACACGCCGGGGAGGTCGGTCGTTCCCGAGCATCTCCCGGAGACGGACGAACAGACCGAACTTCAGATTGAGGAATTGCAGGCGGCCATCGCCGAAATCGATGAAGCGCTGAAGAAGGTCTCGCGCAGCGGCTAACTCGCGGCGCGAGGGAGGTTGTTAACGCCGTTGGCGGGAAGCCTGAGCGCGTCATTCCGGGAGCATGTGAAATCCAGTATTCTGCCCGCAAATTTCATCTTAGGAGGAGTTCATGCGCTCAACCGTCGTGCTGCCGATATTGATGGGGCTTGCCATCGGCTTAGTCGCAATTTCGGTAAAGCCACAACTCGCGCAAGCCAATTGCTATGAGCTGATCGGGTGCACCAACAAGGACTACTTCAA
>JBAUOI010000189.1:0-5289 GCA_049579665.1 Methyloceanibacter sp. | reverse complement strand
GATCTCCGCACCGTGCAGCAGCTGCTCGGCCATGCGGACATCTCCACTACGCAGATCTACACCCATGTCATCGAAGAGCGGTTGCGGCGCCTCGTCGAGGAGCATCACCCCCTCGCTCAGGTCCACTTAACCAAGCGGGGCTAGGCTGAGGCTGTCGGGCTGGCTGGTTGACAGGGCTGCTCTCCCAGGCCACTTACAACCACATTCCCGTTGCGTTATTTGCTTCTGATCAGGCAAGCCCCGAGCCGGATGCGTACTTATCTCGATTTCGAAAAGCCGATCGCCGAGCTAGAGAGCAAGGTCGCCGAGCTGAAAACGCTCGCCGCCGAGCAGCGCTCGGTGTCGATCGAGGAGGAACTCGCCAAGCTCGAGACCAAGGCGCGCGAAGCCCTGGAGGAGACCTATTCCGAGCTGACGCCCTGGCAGAAGACGCAAGTCGCCCGCCATCCCGAGCGGCCGCATTTCCGGCATTATGTCGATACCTTGGTCGAGGACTTCACCCCGCTCGCCGGCGACCGCTATTTCGGCGAGGACCACGCCATCATCGGCGGCATCGGCCGGCTCGCCGGCCGCTCGGTCATGCTGATCGGCCATGAGAAGGGCTCGGACACCGAAGGCCGCATCAAGCACAATTTCGGCATGGCCCGGCCCGAAGGCTATCGCAAGGCAGCCCGGCTGATGGAGATGGCCGACCGCTTCCAGCTCCCCGTGGTGAGCCTCGTCGATACGGCCGGCGCCTATCCCGGTATCGGCGCCGAGGAGCGGGGGCAGGCAGAGGCCATCGCCCGCTGCACCGATTGCTGCCTCTCGGTCGGCGTGCCGATCGTCGCCCTGATCATCGGCGAGGGCGGCTCCGGCGGGGCGGTCGCCATCGCCACGGCGAACCGCGTCTACATGCTGGAGCATTCGATCTACACGGTCGCCTCGCCGGAGGCGGCCGCCTCGATCCTGTGGAAGGATTCCTCCCGCGCCGTCGATGCGGCGACCAATATGAAGATTACGGCGCAGGACCTTCTGAAGCTTGGCATCATCGACGGCATCATCCCCGAGCCGATTGGCGGCGCGCATCGAGACGGGGTCGAGGTGGTCAAGGCCGCGGGCGACACCGTCGTCCAGGCGCTCGCATTTTATGACGACCTCAACCCTGCCGAAATTCGCAAGGAAAGGCGCGAAAAATTTCTGTCCATGGGCCGCGCGGGCTAGGCCATGCGCCCAAAAAAGCGCCATTTTTAGAGTCCAACTGCAAATCGACCGGGCTTATAATGAGGGCCAAAGCGGGGGGAGCCAATCATCGGCGCCGCAAGAAGCGCTAACTTCGCTTTAACCCGTCAGCGTCGATCTTGGCCGGGATGCGCAAGGGGCACTGCGTATGCTTCGATCAAGTTTTGTAACGGCCGTAACCGCGGCGTGCGTGGTGGTATTGGCCGCCGCGCTGTCCGGCTGCGGCCAGTTTGCGCCGACTTATCTCAAGCCGCTATCCCCGCAGACCCAGGCGAAGCTTGCCGAGAAGGGCATGACCGAGCAGTCGCCCATCCTCTTGCGCATTTTCAAGGCCGAGTCCGAGCTTGAAGTGTGGAAGGCGAAAGACGACGGCCGCTTCTACCTGTTCAAGACCTATCCGATCTGTAGCTATTCGGGCGGTCTGGGGCCGAAGATCGAGCAGGGCGATCGCCAAGCGCCGGAAGGCTTCTATCTCGTCTCGCTCGACCAGATGAACCCGCGCAGCAAGTACCACCTCTCCTTCAATGTCGGCTTCCCCAACGCCTATGATCGCGCCTATGGCCGCACCGGTCAGAACATCATGGTGCACGGCGACTGCACCTCCGCCGGCTGCTACGCCATGACCGACGCCGTGGTCGAGGAGATCTTCATTCTCGCGCGCGAGGCGCTGCAAGGCGGTCAGCCCGCATTCCAGATCCAGGCGTTCCCGTTCCACATGACCGCCGCCAACATGGCGGCGCACAAGGACGACAAGTGGATCGACTTCTGGAAGAACCTGAAGGAAGGCTACGATTATTTCGAGATCAGCCACCTGCCGCCTAAGGTCGCCGTTTGCGAGAAGCGCTATCTGATCAACGCGTCCTTCACTTCCGGCAATGCGAGGCCCAATCCCGCCGGGGCATGCCCCGCCTATCAGCGGCTGCCGATCCCGCGTGCGCCCGCCATGCAGGAAGCCTCGACCAAGCCCGCCAAGAAGACCGACTCCGCCGCACTGACCAAGCCGCTCGGCAGCGTGATGGGCTTGCGCTTCGGCCCGTCGAAGCCGAGCTACACCGCCTTCACGCTCGGCCCCGCGACGCCAGGCCGGTAGCGACAAGCCGCCAGAATTCTGACGCGGAGGATCTATACTGTGTCCTCCTGATTGCGCGATCGGCTTCCGGATGCGTCGACTCTTCGTCTTGATCTTCATTGTCGTGCTGGCCGGCGCGGGCATCTATCTGGTCACGCCCGAAGGCCGCCAGTTGATCGACCGCGTGCGCATCAACATGACGCGCGCGGATTACATCGCCCGCTTTCGCGCCGGCGAGACGTTACCGGGCACGCCGGACCTCGACCGCATCGATGAAAGGCTCGCTGCCGTCGGCGTAGGCATGGGCGTGCCGGTCTATATCCGCATCTTCAAGCTCGAACATGAGCTCGAGATTTGGGTGGAGAAGGACGGGCACTTCGTCCGCTTCGCCACCTATCCAATCTGCCTGTGGTCGGGACGGCTCGGGCCGAAGTTGAAAGAGGGCGATCGGCAAGCGCCGGAGGGCTTCTATACGGTGGACGCCGAGCAGCTCAACCCGAACAGCGTCATGCATCGCTCCTTCAGTCTCGGCTTCCCCAATCTGTACGACCAGGCGCATGGGCGCACGGGGTCCTTCCTCATGGTGCATGGCGGCTGCGCCTCGGTCGGCTGTTACGCCGTCACCCATCCCGTGGTCGACGAGATCTGGCGTCTGGTGACGGCGGCGCTCGACAAGGGTCAACCGCGCTTCGCCGTGCACGCTTTCCCGTTCCGCATGACCGAGAGCAATCTCAGGCTGCGCAAGGGGTCGCCATGGGACGACTTCTGGGTCGACTTGAAGACGGGCTACGACCTGTTCGAGCGGAACCACATTCCGCCGGTGGTCAGCGTCTGCAACGGCCGCTACGTGTTCGCGCCGGGGGCGATCGCCACCGCCAACAGCGCGGTGGAGGCGCGCTGCCCGCCCGAGGTCGCCGACAACCCTTAAGCGTCACGTCGGCCAGAACAACATCATGATGTCATTTGAGGTTGAGGCCGCCAGAGAAAGTCGCGAACCTGGGCGCCGGTTCCCCAATTCGCCACCTGATGTCGCACATCCATTACCGGCCAAGACGCGCTATGATGCGGTCGCTGCGTTTTGAATCTAAGCGTGCGTAAAAGGGGGAACATCCATGCCAATTCGGATCGCGCTCGTGGTTTGCGTGCTTGTGTTTGGAAGCGTTGCCACCGTCACCGCCGTCTCTGCCGGCGATCCTTATGGCGGATTTGGCCCAAGCGGAACCGATACGCCGGAGGTCAATACCGATCCCGCCAATGCGGTGGCGCCGGACGACCAGCAGACCTTGCCCTGGCTCCAGCAGCAGAGCCAAAACCAACAGAACAATTATGGCGCTGAGTGGGAGCAACAAAGCGCCCCCAGCGGCGAATACGATATGGACGACGAGGGCGGCCACTAGCCGCCGCTTCAATCCTGCTCCAACAGCTGCCTAGCTGAACGTGCCGTGGCAGTGCTTGTATTTCTTGCCCGAGCCACACGGGCAGAGCGCATTGCGCTGCACCTTGCCCCACGTCGAGGGATCGGCCGGATTGACGGCCACCGCTGAAGCCGTCTTGGTTGCGGCGGCCGTCCTGGCTCCAGCCGCCTTGGTTCCCGTCGCCGACTTGGGTCCCGAACCGCCCTTGCGCGCGCGTGCCTGCTTGGCGGCGCCGCGGCCATTGCCTGAGCCGCCGGCGGTCTCCAGCGCCAACTCGTCCTCGCCGGTGGTCGGGTCGAAATGATGCGCTTCCATCGGCGGTAGCTCGGTCGCCTCGAGCGGCGGCACCTCGTCCTGCTTGGCAAGCTCGACATGCGCCAGCTGCCCGGTCACCGCCTCGCGCAAGCGCGCCAGCATGTGCTCGAACAGCGTGAAGCTCTCGCTCTTATACTCGTTCAGCGGATCACGCTGGCCGTAGCCGCGCAAACCGATCACCTGGCGGAGATGTTCGAGCGTGACGAGATGCTCGCGCCATAGGCCGTCGAGCGTCTGCAACAACACTGCCCGCTCGATCTGGCGCATGATCTGCGGCCCGATATTGGCGGCCTTCTGCGCGGTTTTCTCGTCGGCGGCCTTGATCAGCCGCTCGTGCAGCTCGTCCTCGCCGATGCCCTCTTCCGCCGCCCAATCGGCCACCGGGAGATCGACGTCGAAGATATTCTTCATCGCCTCTTGCAGGGCCGCCGTGTCCCACTGCTCGGCATAGGACTTCTCGGGGATGCTGTTATTGACCAGATCGTCGACCACGTGATGGCGCATGTCGGCGACGGTCTCGGAGAGATCGGCGTCGCTCAACAGCTCGCGGCGCTGCTCGAAGATCGCCTTGCGCTGATCGTTCATCACGTTGTCGTATTTGAGCAGGTTCTTGCGGATGTCGAAGTTGCGCGCCTCGACCTTGGCTTGCGCCTTCTCCAGCGCCTTGTTGATCCAGGGATGGATGATTGCCTCGTCCTCTTTCAGGCCGAGCGTTTGCAGCATGCCGTCCATGCGCTGCGAGCCGAAAATGCGCATCAGATCGTCTTCCAGCGACAAGAAGAAACGCGAGCGGCCCGGGTCGCCTTGCCGGCCCGAGCGGCCGCGCAGCTGGTTGTCGATGCGGCGGCTCTCGTGCCGCTCGGTGCCGACCACGTACAGCCCGCCGGCGTCGAGCGCCGTCTGCTTCTTCTTGGCGACGTCGGCCGCGATCTCCGTTCGCTTCTTGACGATCTTCTCCGACGTCGGCTCCTCGCCTTTCTCGGTCTCGGCCGCGAGCCAGTCCGCCAGCAGCATGTCGGCATTGCCGCCGAGCTGGATGTCGGTACCGCGGCCCGCCATGTTGGTGGCGATGGTAATCGCGCCCGGCACGCCGGCCTGCGCGATGATGCGCGCCTCCTGCTCGTGATAGCGGGCGTTCAGCACCTGATGCGGCACCTTGTCCTTCTTGAGCAGCTCCGACAGGATCTCCGATTTCTCGATCGAGGTGGTGCCGACCAGCATCGGCTGCTTCCGCTTCTGGGCGTCCTTGATCAGCGTGATGATGGCCCG
>JBAUOI010000188.1:0-4555 GCA_049579665.1 Methyloceanibacter sp. | reverse complement strand
CTTCAAGCAAGGCGAGCCGCTGATCATCTATACCGAGCCGATCGGCGTCGCGTGGAAGCAGGACGGCGACGAGTTTTCCTCCAAGCTCACCGTCGATTTCGAGATCAGAACGCCAGATGGAAAAGTGCTGGCAGGCCAGAAGGGCTTCGGCGAATTCGCGCTCGAGGCGCGCGAGCCGCCGCTCGACTATATGAGCCATATCAAGCTCACGTCAGCGGCGCGCCGGCGGGCTCCTACATTCTCGGGCTCACCATCCACGACGCCAATAACGGCAAATCGTCGACCAAGGACCTGCCGTTCGAGATCAAATAGGCTCGATCAATCAGACTCGGCGAGAGCGCGGGCGAGCGGGAAGCGGCGCATCGGATCGTCGGCGTCGAGCTTGGCCAAAATCGCACGCGCTTTTTCGCAATCTTCTCCCATCTGCAGCGACAGCGCCTCTGGCGTGGCAAAGGTCTGGTCGGGGCGCAGAAAGGCGATGAACTCGGCTTCGATCTCCTTGCCGTAAAGATCGGCGTTGAAATCGAGCAGATAGGCTTCGAGCACGGGATCGCCTTCGCCGAAAGTCGGGCGCGACCCGACATAGCCCGCGGCGGAGTGGCGATGCCCGTCGACATCGATGCGCATGGCGTAGATGCCGTGGCGCACGTCTTGCCCGGGGGCGAGCTTGAGGTTGAGCGTGGGAAAGCCGAGCCCTTTGCCGCGGCCGGCCCCCGACTCGACGCGGCCGCGCACGCGCCACCAATACCCGAGCTGGTCGGCGGCCTCCCTCGTCTCGCCTTGGCGCAGATGCTCGCGGATGCGGCTCGATGAGAAGGTCGCGCCATGCGCGCCGACCGGCGCCACCACGTCAACGCCGAAGCCAAGCTCGCGGCCGAAGGCGGCAAGGCCCTCGGTCGTGCCGGTGCGCCCCTTGCCGTAGGAGAAATCGTGCCCGACCACCACATGGCTCGCGCCCAGTCCCCAGGCCACGACCTCGGTGGCGAAGGCCTCGGCGCTCAACGAGGCCAGCGCCTGGTCGAAGGGAATGACAAAGGTCTGATCGAGACCGAGGGCCTCCAGCAGCTCGAGTTTCAAGGGCAGCGGCGTCAGCCTGAAGAACGGCGTGTCCGGCGCGAAGAACTCTCGCGGATGCGGCTCGAACACGACCGCGCCCGAACGGCGACCTTCCTGCTTGGCGATCTTGATCGCCGCATTGAGCACTTCTTGGTGGCCGCGATGGACGCCATCGAAATTGCCGATGGCGAGTGCCGCGCCCTTCAACTTCGCCGGCACGTCCCGCCAGAAGCGGACAATGTCCATCACGGAAGCCTTCGATCTCGCGTTATTGGCGCGGGGCGCGGCGGTCGACCATCATCACGGCTTCGCCCTCGAGCACGGTCTTGCCGTTGACCGAGCAGTCGCAGGAAAGCGTCGCGCGTCCCTTCTCGGCGTCGAGGCCGGTGATCTTCAGCGTGGCGATCACCTCGTCGCCGATATAGACCGGCGCCCTGAATTTCATGCTCTGCGAGAGATAGATGCAGCCCGGTCCCGGCAGCTTGCTGCCGAGCACGGTGGAGAACAGGCTGCCGGTGAGGAAGCCATGCGCGATGCGCTTCTTGAAGATGGTCCCAGCCGCGAAATCGTCGGAGAGATGCACCGGGTTCACGTCCCCCGACAGATCGGCGAAGGCGAGAACGTCCTCGTTGCTGATCTTCTTGGCGTAGCTCGCCTCCATGCCGAGGGACAAATCCTCGAAATAGTAGCCGTGTCCCAATCCGCCGCCTGACCCATTGCTCGTCATGTGGTTTTCCCTGCTCCTCAAGGTTGATCGGGCAAAATAGCGAAGCCGTTGCTGCACTGCAATATCGGTGGACGGACCGCGCGCGAAAGCGAAAAAGCCCGTTTGGGCAATGGGTTTAACCATCCGTTCACGGCCGATCCTTAAGCTGCGCGCGAGGACAGGCCGAAGGCCCAGTGCTGGTTGAAAGCCTCACGCAACGGCAAACACAAGACTGTAGGCCCGTGAGGATCGGAGGAGATAATGCCCGTCAATCATAGCATGCCGGTTCTAATCGTTGACGACTACAAGACGATGATCAGGATCATCCGCAATCTTCTGAAGCAGCTCGGCTTCGCCAACGTCGATGAAGCAGGCGACGGCACCGCGGCGCTCAACATGATGCGGCAGAAGGACTATGGGCTCGTCATCTCCGACTGGAACATGGAGCCGATGACCGGCTACGAGTTGCTGCGCGAGGTGCGCGCCGACGACCGGCTGTCGCGCACGCCCTTCATCATGGTCACCGCCGAGTCGAAGACCGAGAACGTGATCGCAGCGAAGAAGGCCGGGGTGAACAATTACATCGTCAAGCCGTTCAACGCGGCGACGCTCAAGTCGAAAATCGACGCCATCTTCGGGGAATAACTGCAGGGCAAAAAAAGGGGTTGGGGGTAGCATGCAAGGGCGCGGGAAGCTTTCCGCGCGGCGCGGCCTAAAGGGTCGCGCTGCGCCTAGAGATAACAGCCGGTCGGTTTCAGACGAGATCACCGTGCTGGTGAATACGCTGCGCGAACTCGCCGCGATCCGCTCGACCGCCGAGGACGCCGCCGGACGCATCCTCGATTCGGCGGAAAATTTGCTTGCCTTCGCCGACAAGGAGGAGGCCAAGAAAGCCGAGGACGCCATCCTGGCGATCATGACCGCTTGTGGCTTTCACGACCTGGTCGGCCAGCGGGTCACCAAGATCGCCGAGAGCCTCGACAAGGTCCTCTCCGAGCGCATGAACGCGGCCGGCAAATGCGGCAAGCGTGGCGAGCGTCCGGCAAAGGCGGCCAAAGCCAAGCTCATCTTGGACGGTCCCAGCCTTCCCGGCGCAAGCCAGGATCAGGCGCGGATCGACGCCCTGTTCCGCGATAATTAGTATTTGCGCTACCAGACCAGCGTGCGGATGGCGGCAATCGGCTTGCCCTTCGCCTCGGCGAACAGCCCGGCGAGATGCCGCGCATCGAGCATATCGGCGACCTCTTCATTGTCGCCAATTCCCGGCGCATGCAGCCCGCTTGCCACGAACACCGAGCCGAGGCCGAGCCCAGTCGCGCCGGCGATGTCGGTCATCACCCCGTCGCCGATAGCGAGGATCTCCTTGCGTGGCACGGCGCGCCCCGCCAATTGGCCGACCGTCTCAAAGGCAAGCTGATAGATCGGGGCGTGCGGCTTTCCGGCATAGACGACACTGCCGCCCTGCCCTTCGTAAAGCGCCGCGAGAGCGCCCGCGCACCAGACAAGCCGCTCGCCGCGCTCGACGAGATGATCGGGATTGGCGCAGATCATCGGCACCTCGCGGCGGGCAAGGCCACTGAGCAGCGCCGCATAGTCGGCCGGCGTCTCGGTCTCATCGTCGAACAGGCCGGTGCAAACCACGAGATCGGCTTCCTCCGGGCTCCCGAGCTTCACCTTGAGGCCGTCGAAGATCGGGCGATCGCGCTCGGGTCCGAGATGAAACACCTTGGCCGCGCCATGCTTGCCAAGCTCGTGCCGGGTGAGATCGCCCGATGTGACGATCGCGTCGTAGGCATCGTCGGGAACGCCGATCCGGCGGATCTGCTCCTGGACTGACGGGCTTGGACGGGGCGCGTTGGACAGAAGCACGACGACACCGCCCTTATTGCGGAAGCTCCGCGTGGCGGCGACGGCGCCTTGATGCGCCCGGTGGCCGTTATGCAGGACGCCCCAGATATCGACGAGCCACGCCGAATAGCGCGAGCCGAGATCGTCGATGGAATGGATAACGGGAATGTCGGACGAATTGGTCATGACGCTCGATTAGAGGCTCGGCTACGCAGGGTCAAGTATCGGCGGGCGTGCAACATGTCTCCCGCTTGAGTGAGGCTGCGCACAAAAGCGCTTCGCCGATCGCCCACATGGGAGTTTTGCGACTTGGCGGCCTCGACCGGTTGGCTTATGCCAAATCGGTTAAATCTGCCTTTCCCCATGAGGATACAAGCATGACTCAAACAAACACCCGCACCCTCGTCACCTTCCCGCACCGGTTCCATGGAGGCGATCCGCGACGACACGATTGGCGGTTTCAACGCCTATCTCGACGGCCTGAAAGGTGACGGCGAGGCCGAGATCGACTTCACGCTGATCCAGTTCGACAGCGTCAGCATCGACAAGATCTGCGTGGCGGCTCCAGTCGCGCAAGTTGCCAAGCTTACGCGTGACACCTATCAGCCCCGCGCTTCCACACCGCTGATCGACGCCGCCGTGAAGACCATCAATGCGGTTGAGGCGTCGCTGCTCTCGGCACCCGCGGCGAAGGTGGTGATCTGCATCCAGACCGATGGCCAGGAAAATTCCTCGACCGAGCATAATTGGGCCGAGCTGAACGCGCTGGTGAAGGAGAAGTCGGGACAAGGCTGGCAATTCAACTTCATGGGCGTCGGCATCGATGCCTATGACCAGGGCGCCCGCATGGGCATCGCGCCCGCCGGGACCGTAGCCTACGACCATCGAAGCGCGGAGGCGACGCAGGCGGTGTTCGCGGCGAGTGCGGAGAACGCCAGAGAGTAC
>JBAUOI010000187.1:0-7936 GCA_049579665.1 Methyloceanibacter sp. | reverse complement strand
GGCGCAATCGGCGCTCGACCTCGGTCTTCGCTATGGGATGGAGCGGGTGCAGTTCGGCAAGCCGATCATCGCCTTCCCGCGTGTCTCCGATAAGCTCGCCATGATGGCGGCGGAGATCCTGCTCGCCCGCCAGCTCACTTATTTTGCCGCGCGCGAGAAGGACGCGGGGCGCCGCTGCGATCTCGAAGCCGGCATGGCCAAGCTGCTCGCCGCGCGCGCCGCCTGGGCCGCCGCCGACAATGCGTTGCAGATCCATGGCGGTAACGGCTTCGCGCTGGAATATCCGGTGAGCCGCGTCCTGTGCGACGCCCGCATCCTGTCGATCTTCGAGGGCGCCGCCGAGATCCAGGCGCACGTCATCGCCAGGCGCCTGTTGGAAGGGCTGAGCTAGCAGTTGCTCGAGCGCCGATAGGTGCTCGGGGCCACGCCGGTCCAGCGTTTGAAGGCGCGGGTGAAATGCGCCATGTCGGCATAGCCGAGCCTGAGCGCGATGTCGGTGATCGGCTCGGCCGTGCGCGCGAGCAGTTCTTGCGCGGACTTTCGTAACAACACTTCCACGAGGGCGGCGAATGTCGTGCCGCGCTCGGCAAGACGCCGCTGCAACGTCCGGCGCGTCAGGCCGAGCTTGGCCGCGACCCAATCGATCCGCGGATAGGCTTCGCTGAGCGCAAGCGCCGTGACCGCCTCGATGGAGGCGAGATCGTCCGCCTCTCCGGGCACTGGCGGCTCGATGGGATGTGGCCCGCGCGTGGCGTCAGCCGGCGCTACGCGGACGGCGCGATTCGACAGAAGCCGCGCATCGAACTGGATCGCCGGCATGCCGTGGCCGGTTGACACTTCGGCATCGAGGATTTGCTCCAACCGGCCTTTTGGCGTCCCTCGGGGCGACGTCACCAAGATAAGATCGGGACTCCAGGCGGCCCCCGCGTAGCAGCGCACCGCGTCGATCATATAGCCGAGGCCCAGCAGCTCGTTGTGATAGCGGCCTTCGCATTCGGGGTCCAAGAACTCGATCGACCATTGCGCGGTGGGACCGAGGACGGTGAGCGTGAGCGCGGTCGAGCTTTGCAGCATGCGATTGAGACCGCGCTTCGACCGGTCGATGGCCCCGCTAAGATCGTCCGCCTCGCTTACCCACTTCCCGAATGCGCTGAGGTTTCTGATCCTCACGTCGCAACCAAGACGCGCGCCGAACTCGGCATCGCCGGTCGTCCGCGCCGCCCGCTCGAGCAGGCGGAACTGCTCCCGCAACGGCACGAGCATCTCCGGCGTGTCGAGCAGCGCTACCGGCAGATCGACATCCCTGAGAACGCGGAGGATCGAGCCGCCTTGCCGGCTGACCACGTCGGCGATGGGACCAAGCGAGCTGGCGCGGGTGAAACCTGACTGGCGTCGTGACATTGACTTCCGGCGCTGCGTCTCTCCGCTCATTTTGGCACGAAATGGCAAGCCGCCGCAGGGTCAATGCGCCAAGGATGAGCGGGACTTTGAGCAAAACTCGGCAACGACAAGACCAGGACCAGGAGGAGGTGCAAGAATGCTCGAGCTAAGGGAGCGAGCCGTGACGACCAAGGAATTCGACACGCGCAATATCGTCTGGAACCGCATTGATGGCTTCGACCATATCGAATATCACGTCTGCGATGTCGACGAAGCGAACAAGGCCGTCGATATTCTGTTCAAGTTCGGCGCCAATCAGCGGATCGTGCTGCATCGTCACCACGCGGACTACCGCACGCTCGTGCTTCAGGGCGAGCTGCGCATCTACCGCGCCAATGGCGAGGTGAAGGAGATCCGTCCCGTCGGCAGTTATGTGTTCACGCCCGCCGGCGGCGAGCCGCATCGCGAAGGCGGCGGCGAGCAAGACGTCATCGTGTTTTTCAGCAATCGCAATGTCGATGGCGTGATTTACGAGATTCTCGACGACAATCTGAACACCATCACCACCTTCGGCATTGCCGAATTCAAGGCACTGCTTGAGGCGCAGAAGGCCTGAGCCAGTCGGCGTCTGCGGCGCTTCTGTTCGCGCGGTGTCTCTGCTAGGAGTGGCGCCTGCCGGTGAGCCGGCCCACTGCTAAGGGAGACGCCGCTTGTCTGCCACGGCGCAACAGAGAAGCTCATTTGCCGTCCCACTGATCGCGGCCGCGGCTTGCGCTGCCGCCTTGCTCGTCGGCGGCGCGCTGACGCGGCCCAATCTCGATTGGTACGCGACGCTGGCAAAGCCCGGCTTCGCGCCGCCGAACAGCGTGTTCCCGGTCGTTTGGCCGTTCCTCTATGCGCTGATCGCGATCTCCGCCTGGCTCGCTTGGCGCGCGCCGGGCAAGGACGAAGACCGTAAGCTGGCGACGATCTGGTTCTTCATCCAGCTCGCCATCGGCGTGCTCTGGTCGGTCGCATTCTTCGTCATGCACAGTCCCGCGGCTGGGCTCGGCGTGATCATGGCGTTTCTGGTCGCCATTGCCATCACCATCGTCTTCTTCGATCGCTTGAGCCGCGTGGCCGCGGTCCTGCTCATGCCTCTCTTGCTCTGGGTCTGCTTCGCCACCGGGCTCAATGCGGCGATCTTGTTGCTCAATTGGCAATGATCGAGCGGAGCGTCCTCATCACCGGCTGCTCCTCGGGGATCGGGCTTGCGTCGGCGCGCGAGATGAAAGCGCGCGGCTGGCGCGTGTTCGCCACGGCGCGCAAACCCGAGGACATCGCGCGGCTCCGCGACGAGGAGGGCGTCGAGAGCCTCTATCTCGACTATGCCGAGCCGCGCTCGATCGAAGCCGCCACAAAGCACGTGCTCGGCGAGACTGGCGGCAAGCTTGCGGCTCTGTTCAATAACGGCGCCTATGGCCAGCCCGGCGCCGTCGAGGATCTGACACCGGACGTGCTCCGCGCCCAGTTCGAGGCGAATGTGTTCGGCTGGCACGATCTCACCCGCCGCGTGATCCCGGCGATGCGGGCGCAAGGCGAGGGGCGGATCGTGTTCTGCTCCTCGGTGCTCGGCCTGGTGGCGGCGCCCTATCGCGGCGCCTATTGCGCCTCGAAATTTGCCGTCGAGGCGCTCGCCGACAGCCTCCGCATGGAGCTTGCGACGACCGGCATCAGGATCGTGCTCATCGAGCCGGGACCGATTGCCTCCCGCTTCCTCGAACACGCGCTCGAAGCCTATCGCCGCAATATCGATCTGGAAGCCTCGGCGCATAGCGAGATCTACCGCACCCGCATCGCCCGGCTCGAGGAGGGCGGCGATCAGACCTTCAAGCTTGGGCCCGAAGCGGTGGCGTTGAAACTCGTCGACGCGGTGGAAAGCCGCAACCCTAAGCCGCGTTATTACGTTACCATCCCGACTTACGCGGCGGCCTTGTTGCGCCGGCTGTTGCCGACGCGCGCACTCGACGCCATCGCGACCAAGAACTAGAGTGCCGCTCCGCTAACGACCGCCGAGGAGCGGCCGAAGGGTATCTGCATGGAAACGCTCACGAGATTCGCCATTCCCATCGCCCTTGCGGCCGTCGCCGTCGTGCTTCTGGCCGGGCTTTGGAATATGCTGCGCGGCGGCAGCCCGAATACGAGCCAGCTCTTGATGCGCTGGCGCGTGGTGCTGCAATTCATCGCGCTCTGCCTCGTCATGGCGGCCATCTACCTGGCCGGTAAGTAATTTTGCCCGTGTAACGAAGGCTTGACCCACCCCGGCGCGCGGCTACGCTAGACTGCAACAAAACTTGACGGACCCGCGGGCCATTGTCTGCGAGGCGGGTGGTGGATGGTCGTTCTCAGCAAGATCTATACGCGCACCGGCGACGACGGCACGACCGCGCTCGGCTCGGGCCGCCGCGTGGCGAAATACGATCTCAGGGTCGAGGCCTATGGCACGCTCGATGAGACCAATGCCGCCATCGGCATCGCCCGCCTCTATACCAAAGACGGCGCTGCGTCTCTCGACGTCATGCTCGCGCGCATCCAGAACGATCTGTTCGACCTCGGCGCCGATCTCTGCTTTCCCGACGAGACCAAGGACGCGCGCGGGCGCTTGCAGGTGACCGACACGCAAGTGACGCGGCTGGAGAGTGAGATCGACACGCTCAATCGCGAGCTCGAGCCGCTGCGCTCCTTCGTGCTGCCGGGCGGCTCGCCCGCGTCGAGCCATCTGCATCTCGCCCGCACCATCTCGCGCCGGGCGGAGCGCCTGATGGTGGCGCTCGCGGCGAGGCAGGGCGAGAACGTCGGCGACGCCGCGCTGCGCTACATCAACCGGCTATCGGATTTTCTTTTTGTCGCGGCGCGCTTCGCCAACGACAAGGGCAAGTCGGACGTGACCTGGGTGCCGGGCAAGAACCGCTGACGCGGGGATCATGTATTCGTGTTCATTCCCCTTCATGACACCAACCCGCTGAAGCGCATCCACTATCAATATGTGACGGTGGCGCTGATCCTGCTCAATGTCGCCGTCTATGCGATCTTCGAGACCGGCTGGTTCATTCCGCTCGAAGAGGAGAACACGGCGGCCTTTGCCGTCGTCCCGGCGAAGCTGATGGCCGGCGGCGCCGATCCCGGCACCATGTTTGCCAATGGTGCATTCGTGCCCGAGCGCTTCACCCTCATCTCCTACATGTTCCTGCACGGGAGCTGGATCCATCTTCTCGGCAACATGCTGTTCCTCTGGGTGTTCGGTGACAACATCGAGGATGCCATGGGCCATCTCCGCTTCATCATGTTCTATTTGATGTGCGGGATCTTCGCCGCCGTGCTGCATTCCTGGATGAACCCGACCTCCGATCTGCCGCTGATCGGGGCCTCTGGCGCCGTGGCCGGCGTGATCGCCGCCTATATCATCCTCCACCCCAAGGTTAAGGTTTGGGTGCTGGCGCTTTGGCGCATCCCGATCAGGATCACCGCCGCCTGGGCGCTTGGCATCTGGATCGCCGCCCAGTTCGGCAACCTCCTGTTCGAGAGTGAGGAAAGCGTGGCGTGGTGGGCCCACATTGGTGGCCTTTTGGCGGGCGCCACATTGATCCTGTTCATGCGGCGGCGCGGTGTAGTGTTGTTCGATAAGACGCGGGGCGGCGCGTAAAAACCCTGCTTAAATGCCCTGAAACCATTGACTTGAGCCATGCCCGGCAGTACGGTCGCCGCCATTTCGCAAGTGCGAGATGGCTGGGCTAGGGGGGCCGGCCATTAACGTGCGGGGAACACTGGCCGCATGAAGATTCTCGTTCCCGTGAAGCGGGTCGTCGATTCCAACGTCAAGGTCCGCGTCAAGTCGGACGGGAGCGGAGTCGACCTCGCCAACGTCAAGATGTCGATGAACCCCTTCGACGAGATCGCCGTCGAAGAAGCCGTCCGCATTAAGGAGCGGGGCGAGGCGAGCGAGGTCGTCGCCGTCTCGATCGGCAGCGTCAAATCGCAAGACACCTTGCGCACCGCGCTGGCGATGGGCGCCGACCGCGCCATCCTGGTCAAGACCGACCAGAGCGTCGAGCCGCTCGCCGTGGCGAAACTCCTGAAGCGCGTGGTCGAGAACGAGAAGCCCGAGCTCGTCATCATGGGCAAGCAGGCCATCGACGACGATTGCAATCAGTCAGGTCAGATGCTGGCAGGCCTGCTCGGCTGGCCGCAAGGCACCTTCGCCTCGAAGATCGAGTTGAACGGCGCCAAGGTCAAAGTCGTGCGCGAGGTGGACGGCGGGCTCGAGACTCTGGTGCTCGCCAAACCGGCCGTAGTCACCACCGACCTCAGGCTGAACGAGCCGCGCTACGCCTCGCTGCCCAACATCATGAAGGCGAAGAAGAAGCCGATCGACGAGACGACGCCCGAAACGCTCGGCGTGGATATCGCGCCGCGGCTGAAGGTCATCGCCATCGCCGAGCCGAAGACCCGAGAGGCCGGCGTCAAGGTGGATAGCGTCGCGGTGCTGGTCGACAAATTGAAGAACGAGGCGGGAGTCCTCTAAATGGCCGTCCTTCTGCTGGCAGAGCACGACAATAACAGCCTCGCGCCGGCGACCGGCAAGGCCGCGACCGCCGCGCGCGCTTTTGGCGGCGATGTCGACATCCTCGTTGTCGGCGATGGCTGCCGCGCCGTCGCCTCGCAAGCCGCCAAGCTCGACGGCGTGCGCAAAGTGCTCGTCGCCGAGGCCCCGCATCTCGCGCAGCGTCTCGCCGAGGAGACGGCCGCGGTGGTCAAGCCGCTGATGCAGAATTACTCCGTGCTGCTCGCCCCTGCCACGACGATGGGCAAGAACGTGCTGCCGCGCGTCGCCGCCGTGCTCGATGTGGCGCAAATCTCCGACATCGTCGAGGTGAAGTCGCCTTCGACCTTCGTGCGGCCGGTCTATGCCGGCAACGCGCTCGAGACGGTGGAGACCAGTGACAAGATCGTGGTCGGCACGGTGCGCACGACCGCATTTGCCAGCGCGGGCGAGGGGGGCTCGGCCCCGATCGAGGCGGTCACGCCGCCGCCTGCTGTCGCGCTGTCGAGCTTCGAAGGCTCCGAGATCAGCGTCAGCGAGCGGCCCGAGCTGACCGCCGCACGTATCGTCGTCTCAGGCGGCCGCGGCATGCAGTCCGGTGATAATTTCAAGAAACTCATCGAGCCGCTGGCCGACCGCCTCGGCGCGGCGGTGGGGGCGTCGCGCGCCGCTGTCGATGCCGGTTATATGCCGAACGACCACCAGGTCGGGCAGACCGGCAAGGTCGTGGCGCCCGAGCTCTACATCGCCGTCGGCATCTCGGGTGCGATCCAGCATCTCGCCGGCATGAAGGATTCCAAGGTGATCGTCGCCATCAACAAGGATGCCGACGCGCCGATTTTCCAGGTCGCCGACTACGGCCTCGTCGGCGATCTGTTCACGGTGCTGCCCGAGCTCGACGCCGAGCTCAAAAAGGCAGGGTATTAAGTAGAGCGGGTGCAAGAGGAATGACCATCGACGACATAGTGCAGGGCTCAGGCCTCCGCGCCGATCCGGCTGCGAAAGGCGATTCTGAAATGGCTCCCATCAGCAAAATCGGCATCATCGGTGCAGGGCAGATGGGCGGCGGCATCGCCCACGTCGTCGCGCTGTCCGGCTACGACGTCGTCATGCACGACATCGTCAAGGAGAAGGTCGATGCGGCGCTCGCCATCATCGACAAGAACCTCGCCCGGCAAGTGGCCTCCGGCAAGATCAGCGACGAAGACCGCAAGAAGGCGCTCTCTCGCATCACCTATGCCGAGACGCTGCAAGGCCTGGGCGACGCCGATCTGGTGATCGAGGCCGCCACCGAGGACGAGGTGGTGAAGCGCAAGATTTTCGTGGCGCTCTGTCCCTTCATCAAGCCCGACGCCATCGTCGCCACCAACACCTCGTCCATCTCCATCACCCGCCTTGCCGCCGCGACCGACCGGCCCGAGCGCTTCATCGGCCTGCATTTCATGAATCCCGCGCCGGTGATGGAGCTGGTCGAGATGATCCGCGGCATCGCCACCGAGGATGTCACCTTCGGCCGCACCAGGGATTTCGTCGAGACGCTCGGCAAGACCGTCGCCGTGTCGGAGGATTTCCCAGCCTTCATGGTGAACCGCATCCTTTTGCCGATGATCAACGAGGCGGTCTACACGCTGTATGAAGGTGTCGGCTCGGTGGATGCCATCGACACTGCCATGCGGCTCGGCGCGCATCACCCGATGGGTCCGCTTCAGCTTGCCGATTTTATTGGCCTCGACACCTGCCTGTCGATCATGCAGGTGCTCTATGAGGGGCTGGCGGATTCCAAATACCGGCCCTGTCCGCTGCTGGTGAAATATGTCGAGGCCGGCTGGCTCGGCCGCAAGACCAAGCGCGGCTTCCACGACTATCGCGGCGAACAGCCGATGCCGACGCGCTAGCCCCGCAGGCGCGCCGGAACAACAGCGAGTCGATCGGTTTTCCGCCGTGCATCGGCGAGCCGGCGGCTTGCCAGCCGAGCAC
>JBAUOI010000186.1:0-3634 GCA_049579665.1 Methyloceanibacter sp. | reverse complement strand
GTTCGACGCCGCGTGTAGCAATCTGAGGTGAGGATAACGCCATGACCTACGAGCAAGTGGCATCGATCACGCAAGTCGGGGCACTCTTGTTGTTCGTCGCGCTGTTCATCGGTGTGCTGATCTACGCCTTCTGGCCCGGCAACAAGAAGCGCTTCGAGGCAGCCGCCAGGCTGCCCTTGGAGAAGGATCCCGGCCCCGCGCAGGAGAAGGACGGTTAGACCCCATGGCCAGCTTGAAGCGCGACAGGGTACCGGAGCCCGAGACGACCGGCCATGAATGGGACGGCATCCACGAGCTGAACAAGCCGCTGCCTAAATGGTGGCTGTGGACGTTCTACGCCACTATCGTGTGGGCGATCGGCTATTGGCTGCTGATGCCGGCTTGGCCACTCGTTGCGAGCTACACCACGGGCTGGCTCGGCTACAGCTCGCGCGAGCGCGTGGCTGAGCAGCTCGAAGCGGCGAATGCCGCCAAGGCCGAATATCGCCAGAGGATTGCCGCAAGCAATCTGGCGGCGATCAATAGCGATCCCGAACTGCTGCAATTCGCGCTGGCCGGCGGCGAGGCGGCGTTTGGCGACAATTGCGCGCCGTGTCACGGCCGTGGCGCTCAAGGCTCCTTCGGCTATCCAAATCTGCGTGACGATTCCTGGCTGTGGGGCGGCACGCTCGACGCCATCCAGCAGACCGTCCAGCACGGCATCAGAGCTGACGATCCTGAGACCCGCAGCCCCGGCGCTCAGATGCCCGCTTTCGGCAAGAGCGGGGTGCTCACGGAGGCGCAGATCGGCGATATCACGGAATATGTGCTGTCGCTGTCCGGCCATGCCGACGACCAGCAAGCGGCCGAGCGCGGCGGCAAGGTCTTCGCCGGCACCTGCGCGCCCTGTCACGGACCGCAAGGCAAGGGAAACCAGGCGCTCGGCGCGCCGGACTTGACCGACGAGCTTTGGCTCTATGGGGAAGACAAGGCGACGATCGCCGGCACGATTCGTGTCGGCCGGGGCGGGGTGATGCCCGCTTGGGCGACACGGCTCGATCCGGAGACGATCAAGGAACTCGCCATCTATGTCCATTCGCTTGGCGGGGGCCAGTAGTCGAGGTTCTTTAAGACGATGTCGATTGCAGATATTCAGGACAGTGCCGGCGGCGCGCTGCGGCGCGCGGGAATTGCCAATTTTGCCGAGGCGGCGCCAGGCGTTGAGCGCAGCGAAGCGCCCACGGTCAGCCACGACGAAGGCTCGCTTTATGCGGCGCGCACCAAGATCTATCCCAAGCGCGCGCACGGCACGTTCCGCACCATCAAGTGGATCGTCATGGCGGTCACGCTGTCGATCTACTACGCCGTGCCGTGGATTCGCTGGGACCGGGGTCCTTATCTGCCAGACCAGGCCGTGCTGATCGATTTTCCCTCGCGCCGGTTCTTTTTCTTCTTCCTCGAGATTTGGCCGCAGGAATTCTACTACATCACCGGCCTACTGGTACTTTCGGCGCTCGGCCTGTTCCTCGTCACCTCGATCGCCGGTCGCATGTGGTGCGGTTACACCTGTCCGCAGACGGTGTGGACCGACCTGATGATCGCGGTCGAGCGCTTCTTCCAGGGCGACCGCAATCAGCGCATGCGTCTCGACAAAGCGCCGTGGTCGTTCGAGACGCTTTGGCGAAAGAGCGCCACGCATGCGACCTGGCTGCTGATCGCGATCGCGACCGGCGGCGCCTGGGTGTTCTATTTCGCCGACGCGCCCACGCTCGCGCGTCAGCTCGTCACGTTCGACGCGCCCATGGTCGCTTATATCTTCGTCGGCATCTTCACCGCCACCACCTATGTGCTGGGCGGTCTCGCCCGCGAGCAGGTGTGCATCTATATGTGCCCGTGGCCGCGCATCCAGGGCGGCATGGTCGATCGCGATTCGCTGTTAGTGTCCTATCGGGAATGGCGGGGCGAGCCGCGTGGGCCGCACAAGGCAGGGCAGTCTTGGGAGGGCAGGGGAGACTGTATCGATTGCCGCCAATGCGTGGCGGTCTGTCCCACCGGCGTCGACATTCGCAACGGCTCGCAGCTCGAATGCATCCAATGCGCGCTTTGCATCGATGCCTGCAACGAGATCATGGACAAGGTTGGCAGGCCGCGTGGGCTGGTCGCCTACGACACCGTGCGCAATTTGGAGACCCCGGGGCCCGAGATCCTACCGGTGACCTGGCTCAGGCCTCGCGTCGTGCTTTATGCCACGGCGATGGCCATTGTCGGCGTCATCATGCTGACGGCGCTGATGCTTCGCCCCGACCTCGATGTGAATGTGCTGCACGACCGCAATCCGCTCTATGTCAAGCTTTCCGATGGCGGATTGCGCAACGGCTACACCGTCAAAGTTCTCAATAAGGCCTATCACCCGCGCTCATTCAGACTCGGAGTCAGCGGACTTGCCGGAGCGACTGTGAGCATCGTCGGCCGGGAGAAGCAGGCCGGTCCCGTCATTACCGTTCCGGCTGACGCGCTTCAGTCGGTCAGGGTCTATGTGACGCTCGAGAAAAGCGCCGTTCAGGCGCTTCCCGACGCTTCCACCGAGTTCTCCTTCGTGGTGAGCGGGATCGACGGCACGACGAGCGCCGAGCACGGGACGATCTTTCAACGGCCCGAGCGATGACCGCACGCACCTTTCTCGCCAAAGGCATCGAAGGCCGGCACGTGCTGTGGGCACTGAGCGGCTTTTTTGGCGTGATGTTTGCCGTCAACGCGATCTTTGTCTATGCCGCTCTGACCACCTTCAGCGGCGGCGATACGTCCGATCCCTACCGCAAGGGCCTGAATTACAACGCCACGCTCAGGGCGGCGGAACGGCAGGCCGCTCGGGGCTGGCAGACGGATATCGCCTATGACGGCAAGACAGGACGGGTCGAGCTGAGTTTCCTCGACAAGGGTGCTCTGCCGATCACGGGCCTCGGCATCAATGCCAAGCTCAGCCGGCCGGCGACCGACAAGGAGGACCGGCATGTCGTCCTGGAGGAGACGTCGCAAGGCGTCTATGCCGCCACTGTCAACCTTGCCCCGGGGCTATGGGTGCTATCCGTAACCTCGCGCAAGGCCGGCGCGAGTCACGGGTCGGTCTATCGGCTTAAGCGGCGCCTGTTCGTCGCCGACACGCCATGACGGCGCACGCACCCGCTGACCGCCTCACGCAAACGGCAGAAAGCGTAAGCCCAGCCGGGGCGTTGGCCACGCTGACGCTAGCTATCGACAACATGCATTGCGGCGGTTGCCTACGCTCGGTCGAGCGGGCCGCGCTCAAGGTACCCGGCGTGCAGACGGCGCGCGCGTCACTGACGGCCAAGCGGGTCAGCATTGTCTACGATCCCGGTCGCGCCGGCGCGGGTGACTTCATCGACGCGCTGAAAGCAGCGGGCTTCGCGGCGGCGGCGATCGAGGCCGCCAAGCAAGACCGTGACGATGCGCGGCAGAACTATCTCTTGCGCCGCGTCGCGGTGGCGGGATTTGCCGCCATGAACATCATGCTGATCTCGATCGCGGTGTGGTCGGGTGAGGCGAGCGACATGGACCCCGCGCTGGCGAGCGCCTTCCGCTTCGTCTCGGCCCTGATCGCGCTGCCCACGGTCGCCTATGCCGGGCAGCCCTTCTT
>JBAUOI010000185.1:0-5047 GCA_049579665.1 Methyloceanibacter sp. | reverse complement strand
TGTCAGCGACCTTGTCGCACCCTCAACGGCGACTGGCCTACCGGCTCTATGGGGGCTACGCTATAACACGCTCACGGGGTGGGAGAACGCGCTCGTTCGCAAGCGTTGCGGCCTTCCGCAGAGGAGTTCCCAAAGGTCCGGCTTGGTTTTCCGTGAACTTGGGTGAGGAGGCAAGTGGCTGAAGTTCCGGTGAGAATGGCGTTGCCCGCTCCGCGCGCCGAGCAAGTGTCGTTGCTCGTGGCGCGTCTGGTGGCGCTGGTCGTGGCCGCGATGGGAGGTGTGATCCTCTTCGCGTGGCAGCTCACGATTCCGTCCGATTCCCTGCCGGGCGTGGAGAGCCTGACTCCGGTCGCGGCCATGGGCATCACCGCCGCCGCCATTGGCCTGTTCTGCCTCACCTTCAGGCCGATCCGCCCACTCGCACGGCTGGTCGGTTTTGCCCTGGTCGTGCTGGGTCTTGCCGTCCTCAGCGAGGATTTGTTCGGGTTCTCGCTCGGCATCGATGAGGCGCTGCTGCGCGGCGGCAGCGTCGCCGCCGGCGCGGCGCAAGCCGGGAAGCTGCATATGGCGCCCGGCGTCACCGGCTCGCTGATCCTGTTCGGGCTGGCGCTGCTTTACGCCAAACAGGGCAGCTTCCTGTCGGCCTTCAGCCAGATCCTGGCGCTGATCATCCTGGCCCAGGTTTTGATCGTGCTGGCGGGCTATGCTTACGGCGTCGCCACCTACGATTATCCGTTCCCCTTCACCCAGATGTCGCTCTATGGCGCGATCGCGGGGTTCCTGCTTGCGTTCGGGCTGCTCGCGGCGTCGCCTGAATATGGCATCGCCGCGGCCATCGTCGAGCAGTCGCCGGCGGGCGAGATGCTGCGGCGGCTCTTGCCCGGCATCCTCGTGCTGCCGCTGGTAATCGGCTGGTTCGCCTATCAGGCCGAGGAGCGCGCGCTTTACGATAGCGCGGCGACGCTTGCCATCTTCGCCGTGGCGAGCATCCTCGTGCTTGGTCTGTTCGCCTGGACCACGATCGGCGCCGTGCGGCGATCGGATCGCGACCGCAACGCGGCGCTGATGGAGCTGCGCGGCCAGCGCGAATGGTTGAGCACGACGCTGTCCAGTATCGGCGACGGAGTGATCGCGACCGACCCGAATGGCAGCGTGCTGTTGCTCAACAAGATCGCCGAGCAGATGACGGGATGGTCCGGTCCCGAAGCCCGCGGCCGGCCTATTTGGGAAGTGTTCCGCGTCATCAACGAGAGCACCCGGAAACCCGTCGACGACCCGGCGCTGAAGGCGTTGCGCGAGCGCGCGGTGACGCGACTCGAATCCGGCGCGCTGCTCGTCACCCGCGACAAGCAGGAATTGCCGGTCGAGCACTGCGGCGCGCCGATCGTCGGTTTCGACGGTTCGCTCGCCGGCGCCGTGCTGATCTTCCGCGACGTGACCGAGCGGCGGCGCACGGCGCAGCGCCAGTCCATGCTGGTGGGCGAGCTCAATCACCGCGTCAAGAACGCCCTCGCCATCGTGCAGTCCCTGGTGCAGGCGAGCTTGCGCCAGGCGACCTCGGCTCCCGCCAAGGCCATGGCTGAGACCTTAGCGGAACGCCTCCAGGCGCTCCACCGCGCGCACGATCTGCTGCTCGAATCGCAATGGTCGGGCGCCAGCCTGAAAGCCATGGTCGAGCGTGAGATGGATCCCTATCGCCGCGAAGGCGGTCCGAGGATCATGATCAAGGGGCCTGACGTGCTGTTGCCGCCGCAATGCACCTCGATCCTCGCCATGACCCTGCACGAGCTCGCCACCAATGCGGTGAAATACGGGGCGCTGTCGCAGAATAGCGGCCAGCTCGCCATCAGCTGGAAGACCGGGCGCGGCAACCGCCTGTTCCTCACCTGGGAGGAGCGGGCCACCCTCAACGTGGTTCCCACCCGGCGCGGCGGCGGCTTCGGCATGCAGCTGATCGACAAGGGCGTGCGCCACAATCTCGGCGGCGACACCAAGGTCGAATTCCGGCCGACCGGCCTCTATGTCGAGCTGAACGTGCCGCTTGAGCCGTCGAAAGAGCCGCGCTCGAAGCCGCAGAAAGCCGTTGCTTCGGCCTAAGCTCTATTCGAGGACGCCGATCTCCTCATTGGCGTGGCGCAGGCGCTCGGAGAATTCGCGCGTCAGATTGCTGAGAATGGTGATCATGATATTTGGGTGCGCGGCAGTGAGCTCGTGCAGCTGCTGCACCCTGAGCCCGTAACAGATCACCTTGTCGTCGGCGACGATATCGGCCGAGCGCTTGCCGCCGTCGAGCAGAGCCATCTCGCCGAAGCTCAAGCCGGGCCCAATCGAAGCGACGCGCTTTTTGCGGTCGCCCTGTCCGGGCACCCTGATCTGGACGCTGACCGTGCCGCGCGCCAGCACGAAGAACAAATTGGCCTCGGCGCCTTCGCGGATGATGACGTCGCCTTTCTCGAACACCAGCGGCTGCACGATGGATTCGAGCAGGCGGCATTCCTCGGGCTTCAGTCCCTTGAACAGATTGATTTCCGACAGCGCGAATTTCGTCCCCGCCGCGCCTTGCGTGCCGTAGGCGAGCAGCTGATCCTCGCACCATTCGAGCGCCGCGTCGGCGTCGCGGAAGATGCGCACCAAATTCTCGTTCTCGGGTTCGGCGAAGGCGCGGGTGAGGGGGGCGAGCGGTCCGTCTTCGTGCATCGAGGCAAACACGAGCTCGGTCTCGCCTCCCGCCATGGCGCGCGCCGCCCGCACGATCAGCTTGCGGGCCGAGGCGTCGGCGAGATGCACGCGCTTGAAGTCGACGATCACGTAGCGCGCATCCGACGCGAGCTGCGCCAGGCGGCGCATCAGCTGCTCGGTCGAGCCGAAGAACAGCGCGCCTTGCGCCTCCAGCACGGCCACCTTGCGGCCCTTCTCCGCCAGGATCTTGCGCTCCTCCGGCGTGCGCAGCCGGTTCGAGCGCACGAGGTCAGCCAGATAGTCGCGCCTGATCACGCTCCGCACATTGGTGCGGTTATTGAAGGCGTGCAGCTCGAACTCCTTGGAGATTTCCTGGCAGACGCGGATGCCGCGCAAGCTGTTGCCTTGCTGGTCGATCGGCGGGGAATAGACGCAGATGCCGATCTGCCCGGGGATCACGGCGATGATGCAGCCGGACACGCCGCTCTTGGCCGGCATGCCGACCTCATAGGCCCATTCGCCGGCATAGTCGTACATGCCGCAGGAATTCATCACCGACAGCATGTCGCGGACATATTGCATGTCGAGCACGGCCGCGCCGGTCAGCGGGTTCGCCCCGTCATTGGCGAGCGTGGCGGCCATGATGGCGAGATCGCGGGCCGTGACGTTGACCGAGCATTGCCGGAAATAGAGGTCGAGCACCTCGTTCGGATCGCGCTTGATCATGCCGGTGTTGAGCATCATGTAGGCGATGGCGCGGTTGCGGTGGCCGGTCGCCAGCTCCGACTGGAATACCGCCTCGTCGATCTCAAGCTCGCGTCCGGCAAGGCTCGAGAACAGCGCGAGCATGTTGGCGATGCGCTCTTGCTGGTTTGCCCCCCGCATCAGCTCGGCCACGGCGATGGCGCCGGCATTGACCATCGGGTTGAACGGCCGGTTGGCGACCTCGTCGAGCACGATCGAGTTGAACGCTTCACCGGTGGGCTCGACGCCGACATGCTTCAGAACGGCCTCCCGGCCGTGGTGCTGCAACGCATAGCCGTACATGAACGGCTTCGACACCGACTGGATGGTGAAGGGGATCTCGGTATCGCCGACGGCGTAGACCTGTCCGTCGACGGTAGCGATGGCGATGCCGAACAGGTTGGGATCGGCCTTGCCGAGCTCGGGGATATAATCGGCAGGCTTGCCGCCGGTCACGCTTGCGATGCGCTCATGCAGTTCGGCGAGATAGTTCTCCACGGGCGCGAGCGCAGCTGCGGTCTTCGCATCTCGCAACGGTCGGACGGCATCCATTCTATTCAACGCGACCCCCAGGTCCGACGGCAGAAGCGCAAACCGTGAGTTTCAGGCAGAAATCATGCCATGTCGAAATCCCGCTCTCAGTCAAGATCAATGACCGAGCGGATGGGCCGCTGATGAAAGATTGGGCGAAAGAAGCCTAAAGCTGGGGCAGGGATATCCGGCCTATTTCTTGCGGAATCGGTCGAGATGCACGACCTCCGCCGGTGGCCGCGACATCACGACTTCGGCGGCCTGCGCTTCTCCCGCCTCGTCCTGAGTGAGGTCGGCGGCGCCACGCGGCTCCTCCGGCTCGCCGGCGAGATCGGGAAGGGCGGCAGCCATATGCTGACGCGCCGAATCGTTGGCGGCGCCCGGCTTGCCGAATTGCAGCCCGAACTGGGCGGAAGGATCGTAGAAGGCCTTCACCGCGCTGAACGGCACGACCAGCCGCTCGGGCACGTTGGAGAAGGAGAGCTTCACCTCGAAGCGCTCGTTGGTCACCTGCAAGTCCCAGAACTGGTATTGCAGCACGACGGTCATCTCCTCGGGATATTGCTCCTTGAGCCGTTTCGAGACCGAGACGCCCTCGGCGCCGGTGTCGAAGGCGATGTAGAGGTGGTGCTCGCCCGGAAGCCCATCGCGCTGCACGCGCGACAAGACCTGGCGCACCACGCCGCGCAGGGCATCCTGCGTGAGAAGGTCATATCTGATTTCGTCTTCTGCCATGGGAACCGCCGCCTATCCCCCTCGCGACGCTAAAGGCAGTCACTCATACAGCAATATAAGTGGAGGGCTTCTGTTGGCCGGTGCCCTCCGAACCGCGCCTAGTGCCGCGAAGCGACTAGGACTTCATTTTCAGGCTATCGCGCCGCTTACGCAGCGAGAGCAGCCTCCGCATAGTTGTCATTGGCAACTATATGGGTGGCCCGATAACGGCGGTACCATGCCGAGCGAAAGCGCGACCTTTACACCCTCGTCGATCCTATTTCGCCCCCGCCACGGACCAGTCAGCTTCGCGTCAGCTTGAGATTCCGATCTGACGACTGATCCTTGGTGGAGGCGCCGGGTACCGCCCCCGGGTCCG
>JBAUOI010000184.1:0-2857 GCA_049579665.1 Methyloceanibacter sp. | reverse complement strand
TGCGGATGCACGCGCAAAGACCGCTCGTTGAGCCCCAGGAGATGCAGGCCGGAAAGTGTGCGCAGCCGCGACAGCGCGACATAGCCCTGGCCATATTCGAAGGCGCGCGCCAGATCGATCACCGCGGAGTCGAGCGACATGCCCTGGCTCTTATGCACGGTGATCGCCCAGGCGAGCCGAAGCGGCACCTGCGTGATGCTGGCGCGCTCCTTGCCCGCCTCGTCGATCTTCCAGGTGGAAGGCTCGGCGACGATGCGTTTCCCCCCGCGCGTGGCAATGACAGGGTGACCCTCATCGGGATCGAAATCCTCGACCACGCCCAGCGTGCCGTTGACGTAACGCCCGCCCTGATCGTTCTTGGTGAACATCACCGCCGCGCCGATCTTGAGCTTGAGCGTCTCAGGCGATAGGCAGCCGCGCTGCAGCGCCTGCACGAACGGCTCGGGTCCCTTGGCGACCATGCTGAATACATGCGTCTTGCCGCCGAGCTTCGCCAATTGCTGCTGATTGATCTCGTCGACCGCCACGTTATGCGTGAACAGCCGCGTGCAGTTCTCGGGCAGATGGTCTTTGCCGATCTGCCGCGCAGCAAGCCGCTCGCGGTGAAGGCCGGTGCAGGCATTGGCGCGGATCGCGGCGAGCACGTCGAGAAACGGCTTGTCGCTCTGCCGATGCTGCTCGGACAGGTAGCAAACCGTGGGAGCAAGATCGCGCCAGGCCGAGGAGGCATGCGCGAACTCCGCGCCGAATGGGTCTTCACCGTCGCCGAGCGGCAGCATCGCCGCTTGCGCGTCGCGGCGGACGACGGGAGGCAACTGGAAGAAATCGCCGACCAGCACGATTTGCATCCCGCCGAACGGCGAGGCCACGCCCCTGATATGGCGGCAGACGCTATCGACCAAAGTGAGGCTCCGCGCCGGCAGCATCGAGATCTCATCGATCACCAGCACCTGCGTCTTCTCGATACGACTGGCGAGCCGGCGATTGGCGGCGAGCGTATCGAGATCGCGCGCGTTGAGCGTGTCGCGCACGCCGATACCGCTCCAGGCGTGGATGGTCACGCCATGACCGTGCGTGGCGGCGATGCCGGTCGAGGCGGTGTAGGCAAACTCGATACCTTGCCGCTTCAGCCATTGGATGTAGCGGTTGACCGTATGCGTCTTGCCGCTGCCGGGCTGGCCGGTGAGAAACACCGACGCACCGGTCTTGAGCAAAGCGAGCGCTTCGTCCTGTGTCATGCTGGCAATGCCCTCTAAACCCGCATCAAGCCTAGGTCGCCCGCTCAGTCAAAACAATCCAACCATACTGACAACTCGTCATGCCCGGCCTTGTGCTGGGCATCCACGAATTTCTACCCAAGGACAAGAACGTGGATGGCCGGGACAAGCCCGGCCACGAGGAGCTGATTTTTGTTGGCGCGTCCGACTCCGAAGGATGACGGCGGAGCATCCCTCGTGCATAGATGCGCCCCGCCATGCAGCTCTCCCGCACGCAAGTCACGCTCCTTGTTGCCGGCATCATCGTCGCCGCGGCAGTCGCCGAATATCTGATGGGCCATCCGCTCATCTGCAAATGCGGCTACGTCAAGCTCTGGCATTTCGACGTGCAGAGCGCGGAGAACTCCCAGCATCTCATCGACTGGTACACGCCGTCCCACATCATCCACGGCTTTCTATTCTATTGGCTGCTATGGCTCCTATCGCGCTTCGTCCCGCTCTCGTTCGGCGCGCGGCTCGTGCTCGCTGTCTTGATCGAGGCGTCCTGGGAGGTGGTCGAGAACACCGACTTCGTCATCAATCATTATCGCGAGATGACCATCTCGCTCGATTATTACGGCGACAGCGTCATCAATTCGGTGATGGACATCCTCTTCATGGTACTCGGCTTCTTCATGGCCGCGTATCTGCCGGTGTGGCTCACCGTGCTGCTCGCCATAGCGCTCGAGCTCTTCGTCGGCGTCATGATCAGGGACAATCTGACGCTGAACGTGCTGATGTTCGTCTGGCCGCTCGACTCCGTGCTGCAATGGCAGCAGGACAGGTGACGCATCACAGATCCACGTGGATGCCGAACACCATATAGAGAACGAGCCAGAGATAGACGGCGACGGTCGGATAGAAGGTAATGCCGAAGCCGAAGGCGCGCACATACGGGTTGTAGTGATAGCCGACCCAGAACAGCACGCGTCCCATCAGAAATAGAGCGGTGAGGATGATCAGCGTGCGCGCTTCTTCCGGCGGGCAGTAGAGCGCCAAGCCGGCATTGCCGATGAAATAGAGGATGAACTGCTCGACGGTGTTGAGGATGAAACGGTTGTTGATGTCGACCGCCGAATTGGGCTTGGGCATGCGTCCGACGAACATGGTCGGATCCAGGCGTTGCGCGGCGACGATGCAGATGGCGAGCACGGCCGGGAGGATGGCGATGACGGCATCCTTGATGACGAGAGCGATGCGGTCGCCGAGCGTCCAGTCGGTCGGCACCCAATGCCAGAGCAGCTTGCAGATGGCGAAGAACAGGCCGGAGAACAGCCAGTTGCCGACCAGCACGTAAATGAACGGCCATTGCCGCGGGGTGAAGCCGAGGACTTGCGCGGTCGGGTGGCGGCGCGTCGTCGTGCGGCGCTTCGGCGCCTGTCGCTGCTCGATAGATCGCTGCATGTCTCCCCTCGTCTTGGGCAAAAGGCCCCAGGCCTTAAGCCGGACGCGCCAATCCTCATTCGATCGCTGGTTCCTAAGGCATAGGGCGCAGCTTTGGAAATCTCAAGACACCAGGCTAGACGCTCCCCCTGGACTGTTGAGAACAAAACGTGTACAACGATGACCCTGGCCCTTGGCCTGTGGACAGCATGTCTGCC
>JBAUOI010000183.1:0-2236 GCA_049579665.1 Methyloceanibacter sp. | reverse complement strand
AATTCGTCGCGCGCGTCTATGGCGTCCCCAAACCGCGGCAGGCGGCGCGGGACGCGATCGGGCGGCTTGGGCTCTCTACCCGCGCCGACCAGCTTGCCGGGGAGCTGTCGGGCGGCTGGAAGCAGCGGCTGGCGCTGGGCGCCTGCATCCTGCCGCAGCCAAGACTGCTGCTGCTCGACGAGCCCACCGCCGGCGTCGATCCCAAGGCGCGGCGTGAGTTCTGGGACGAGATCCATAACCTCGCCGCCGAGGGCATCACCGTGCTCGTCTCCACCCACTACATGGACGAGGCCGAGCGCTGCCACGAGCTGGCTTACATCGCGTTCGGTGAGCTGCTGGCGCAGGGCACGGCGAAGGAGGTGGTGGCGCAGTCGGGCTTGAGCACCTGGATCGTCTCCGGCGCCGACCTGCACCGCCTCGCCACCAAGCTCGAGACCTGCGACGGCATCGACATGGTGGCCCCCTTCGGCACCGAGCTGCATGTGTCGGGACGCGACAGAGACGCGCTCGACACGGCGATCGATGCGGCGAAGAGGGCCGATTGCGCGCATAAATGGACGCGCGGCGAGCCCTCGCTCGAGGACGTATTCATTTTGCTCATGGACAAGGCCAAGGACAATATCGCATGACCAGACAAGGCTATAACGGCGCCATCGAGCACGATCCGGGCTTCCTCCGCCGCATGTGGGCCATGGTGGTCAAGGAGTTCGTGCAGATGCGGCGCGACCGCATGACCTTCGCCACCATGATCTTCGTGCCGATCCTGCAGCTCACCCTGTTCGGTTATGCCATCAACACCGACCCCAAGCAGTTGCCGACCGCCGTGCTGGTGCGCGACGATGGTCCGTTGACCCGCGCCGTGCTGGCGGCGATGCGTAACACCGATTATTTCGATTTCCGCTGGCAGGTGCGCGATCCCGAGGAGCTCGACAAGCTGATCAGATCGGGCGATGCGCAATTCGCCGTGGAAATTCCCGCGAGCTTCGAGCGCGACGTGCGGCGGGGCGACCGGCCCGCCGTGCTGGTGATTGCCGACGCCACCGACCCCGTGGCGACTGGGACCGCGATCTCCGCCGTTCAAGGCCTGATCGACACGGCTTTGAGGCGCGAGCTGCGCGGGCCTGACGCCAGCGTCACGGCGACGCCGCCGCCTTTCGAGCTCAGGCTGCAGCGCCGCTATAACCCGGAAGGCATCACGCAATACAACATCGTGCCCGGCCTGCTCGGCGTGGTGCTGACCATGACCATGATGATGTTCACCGCGCTCGCCGTAACGCGCGAGATCGAGCGCGGCACGATGGAGAGCCTGCTCGCCATGCCGATCAAGCCGGTCGAGATCATGATCGGCAAGATCGCCCCCTTCGTGCTGGTCGGGTTCGTGCAGATGACCATCATCATCGGCGCCGCGCATTATTTGTTCGACGTGCCGATCATGGGCAGCGTATGGCTGCTGGTGGCGCTGTCGACATTGTTCGCCGCCGCCAATCTCGCCGTGGGCTATACGTTCTCGACCTTTGCCACCAATCAGCTGCAAGCGGTGCAGATGACGTTCTTCTTCTTCCTGCCCAATATCCTGCTCTCGGGCTTCATGTTCCCGTTCCGCGGCATGCCGGAATGGGCGCAAGCCATTGGCGCCGCACTGCCGCTCACGCATTTCCTGCGCATCGTGCGCGGCATCACACTGAAGGGGACCGGCTTCGCCGACATGCATATGGACGTGCTTGCGCTGGTCCTGTTCATGGCGATCGCAATGGGTCTCGCGCTGTTCCGCTTCCGCACCACGCTGGACTAGCGCATGCGTGGGCATCGGGTCGTGCTCGACCGAGGAACGTGTTAGAACACGCCAGCATTGGAGGCGAGGTGCGCTTGCTTGCATTCATCCTTGGGGCGATCGGCCTGTCCGCTCTCGCGCGGGGCTGGGCGCCGCGTTCACGAGACTTGCGTGGTGTGCGCCACCCCGGGCCGACGAAATTTTCTTTGGTAAAGCTTCCGCCGGTTGGCGTACCGGCGGTCGCCTCCGGCGCAGGCGCGCTGGGCACGTTGGCGGTTGGAAGCCTCGCCGTTGCCGGGCTGGCAATCGGCGCACTCGCCATCGGCGCGCTGGCGGTCGGCAGGCTGGAGATCCGCAGGACCCGGCTGCGCAAGGTTGAGATCGACGATCTTACGGTGCACCGCCTCCGCGTAGTCGAGCAGCCGGGCGAGGGATCGCCCACATGACCTTGCTGCGGATCGCACG
>JBAUOI010000182.1:0-2149 GCA_049579665.1 Methyloceanibacter sp. | reverse complement strand
GAGCGAGCCTCGCCGCGAGCAGGATGCGGCGCCGCCGGTTCAGCGCGGAGAGGGCGAGGAGGTCATCGGGCTCTTCCCGCGGCCCTGATCCGATATGCACGTCGCCATCATCGATTACGGTTCGGGGAACCTCCATTCCGCCGCCAAGGCCTTCGAGCGCGCGGCGCGGGAGAGCGGCTCGCCGCTCGCGGTCAAGGTGACCTCTGATCCGGAAGAGGTGCGTGCGGCCGAGCGGGTCGTGCTGCCGGGCGTCGGCGCGTTTGCCGACTGCAAGCAGGGCCTCGTGGCCATTCCCGGCATGATCGAGGCCTTAGAGGAAAACGTGCGGGCGCGGGGGAAGCCGTTTCTCGGCATCTGTGTCGGGTTGCAGCTGATGGCCGAGCGCGGGCTCGAACATGGGCTCACGCCGGGGCTCGGCTGGATCGAAGGCGAGGTGCGCGCGATTGCGCCGCGCGACCCCTCGCTGAAGATCCCGCATATGGGCTGGAACACGCTCAAGCTCGCCCGCGAGCACGCTTTGTTCGAGGGGATCCCCACCGGAGATGCGGGGCTCAATGCCTATTTCGTGCACTCTTATCACCTCGTGCCGGCGCGCGCCGACAGCCTCGTCGCCACCACGGATTACGCCGGGCCGATCACCGCTTTCGTCGCCATGGACAATGTCGCGGGCAGTCAGTTCCATCCGGAGAAGAGCCAGAAGCTCGGGCTGGCGCTGATCGCCAATTTTTTGAAGTGGAAGCCATGATTCTGTTTCCGGCCATCGACCTCAAAGACGGGCAATGCGTGCGGTTGCGCCAAGGCGAGATGGAGCAGGCGACGGTGTTCAACGCCGACCCAGCGGCGCAGGCGAAGGAGTTCGAGGAGCAGGGCTTCGAGTGGCTGCATGTGGTCGATCTCAACGGCGCGTTCGAGGGGAAGCCCGTCAATGAGAAAGCGGTCGAGGCCATCTTCGACGCCGTGCATATCTCCATCCAGCTCGGCGGTGGCATCCGCGACCTCGACACCGTCGTCACCTGGCTCGGCAAGGGCATCGACCGCGTCATTCTCGGCACGGCGGCGGTGCGCAACCCGGCGCTGGTGCGCGAGGCGGCACGCGATTTTCCCGGCTGCATCGCCGTGGGCATTGACGCGCGCGACGGCAATGTCGCCATCGAGGGCTGGGCCGAGATGAGCGAGATGACTGCGCTCGACCTGGCGCGGAGATTCGAGGATGCGGGCGTCGCGGCCATCGTCCATACCGACATTGCCCGCGACGGCCTGCTGCAAGGCCTCAATCTCGACGCGACGGCGGAGATCGCCCGCGCCGTCAGCATTCCGGTGATCGCCAGCGGCGGGCTTGCCGGGATCGACGACGTGAAGCGACTGCTCGACCCGCGCTACAAGATGCTGGAGGGAGCTATCGCCGGCCGCGCGCTTTACGATGGAAGGCTCGATCCGCGCGAGGCGCTGGCGTTGCTGAAGGATCGCCGCGAGGCGCAGAAGAAGAGCAGGGAATAGCCGGCATGCGCGCGCGGACGGTCTTGATCCTCCTGCTGATCTGCATCCTGCTGATCGCGTTCGGGCCAGCGCTGATCGCGGTGGTGAGTCAGACGATCGCCGAAGGGTTCGGCTGCGAGGTCGATCTCAACCGGGTGATTCCTTGCGTGATCGGCGGCAGGGACTATGGCGAGACTTTCTATAATCTTGGCTTCGCCATCTGGTATTCCTATCTGTCGATCCCGGCAGGCGTCGTGCTGTTTGCGCTTTGGGCCGTCGCGGCGGCGATCGTGTTTTTCGGCTGGCTCGGCGACCGGCGAAGCAAGACACCTTAAAGTGATGCTGAAGGTCCGCCTCATACCCTGCCTCGATGTGAAAGAGGGCCGCGTCGTCAAGGGCGTCAACTTCGTCGATTTGAGAGACGCGGGCGATCCGGTCGAGGCGGCCGCGGCCTACGACGAGGCAGGCGCCGATGAGCTCAGCTTTCTCGACATTACCGCGAGCCACGAGAAGCGCGGCACGATCCTCGACGTGGTCGCCCGCACCGCGGAGCGTTGCTTCATGCCGCTCACCGTCGGCGGCGGCGTGCGCAGCGTGGAAGACGTGCGCGCGTTGCTGGAAGCCGGCGCCGACAAGGTGTCGATCAATACGGCGGCGGTGAAGGATCGCGGCC
>JBAUOI010000181.1:0-10115 GCA_049579665.1 Methyloceanibacter sp. | reverse complement strand
GAGCACGCACGAATCAGGGGAGCGTTAATCTTCGGCATCTGTTCCCTACTACATCTTGCGATTTGGGCGTTGCCGTTAACACTTTAACTCGGCGAGGCAAAAATTACGGCTCCGCGCTGGCGCGACGCGCGCCCGCGACCTGGATCGAGGTCACCAGCGCTGAGCCATAGCCGATCGGCGTCGGAAGAACAATCCGGTAAGGCACGTACATCTTGGTGTTGCGCACCGGGATGAGCCAGACCTCGATCTCGTTCGTCTGCGACATCAGCTTGATGCCGGGATTGTCGGGCTGGTAGCCGGCAATGGGGATGAACTTGACCGCGCATATCACCGCCGGGCCCGCATAGCCCCCCGGTGTTGCCCGCTGCACGTTGACCGCACGCTTCGGCGAGACCACGAGGTCGAAGCGCTGCATGCCGTCGAATACGGGCAAGGTCTGATTGCAGACATTGAGATCGCCGTTCGGGTTCTCCGAATGCGCGCTCAAGAACGCGCCGCTCATCGGATCGAGCACGCCTTCCAGCTGATCCTGGGTCACCGGGATGGTGCGAGGATTAGGCCGCTTGCCGGGGATCATCGACACGCTGGAGACGCCGCGATCGTCGAAGGTCATGCGCAGTTGCGCGGTCTTCTTGCCGCCGTCCGAGTAGTTCAGCGCGTACATCGCCGGCGCCGGCCCATCGCTGGTCACTCGCCCCGTGCTCGCCGTTACGCCCCGCCATTCATAGACCAGGCCTTGCAGGATGGTGAATCGGCCTTCACCCCGCATCTGGTACTCTTCGCCGCGGAAGGTCGTGGTCAGCTTGAAATCGCCGAGATTGAAGCCGGCAAGTTCGACCCGATAGACGGCAGTAATTCTAGACGCGGCCGCCAGGCCATTTTCGGCATAGGCCGGATCTACGGGGATAGGATCGCCAAGGCCGTAGGTGAGGAGCGCAACCGCAGCAAGGCTTAAGCAATGGCGTGCGCGTTGCATCCGCTCCAACCCCTGGCAAGTCTGGCCCCGCCTGCTAGACCCCGGCGGAATGTCGGGGTATTCGCAGGTTTCGTCAATTCCAGCTTGCCGCAAGTTTGTGGCGGCGCCTTGACCCGAATAGCCCATACCCGTATATGTCCCCCGCCGGTAGCAACGCTTTTCCGGAATTCTAGAACAGCACCTCCGGCTTCCACGCGATTTAGGAGAAGGATTTAGCCATGGCCCGTCGTTGCGAGCTCACCGGCAAAGCCGTGCTCTCCGGCAACAATGTGAGCCATGCCAAGCGCCGCACCAAGCGCCGCTTCCTGCCCAATCTCTGCAATGTGACGCTGGAAAGCGAGGCGCTGAAGAAGCGCGTGCGCATGACCATCAGCGCGCATGCTTTGCGCTCGGTCGAGCATCGCGGTGGCCTTGACGCCTATCTGATGAAGGCGGGCGACGAGGAGCTGTCCTTGAAGGCGCGCCGCCTCAAGCGCGACATCGCCAAGAAGCAGGGCGCCGAGGCCGAAGCCGCGTCCTAGCCCTGCGGGCCGGCCACCACCGGCTCCGTCTCAGGCAGCGTGAATTGCATGATCAGCGTGCGCTGGATCACGCTGAAATTGTCGTCCGACATCAGCGTCAGCACGGTCTCGCCCGACGGCGCGCGATAGGCGGCGATTGCCTCCATATTGTCGATATTCAGGCTGTCGTCGGCTTGGAGCAGCACTTCGCCCATGATCGGCGCGCCGCGCCTAAGCTCGCTCGCGGCGATGCGTCGGACGCGCATCTTTACGCCCTCGCTATAGTTGAACTTACGCTCCAGCACGACGATGCCCCCGTCGGGAAGCGCCGCCGCGTCGGTGATGTCGAAGCCGGCGAGCCGCTTCAGCACGATCTCTCCGGGTGTAGGCCCCCCGACCAGCCAGCCGCGCAGATTGCCGCTCTTGTCGGTGAGATGCTCGGCGAAGATCACCAGCGTGCCCTTCAGCTTGCCGCTGCGGATCATGGTCATCGCCTCGATGCCGCTATTGGCGGTCATGCCCTTCATCCCCGGCGGCACGGCAATCGTCCCCGCAGGCGGTCCGAATTTGTTGGCGGTGAAGGGGTAGCGCGCGATCCTGTGCTTACGCTCGAACGACACATAGGCGGTGCCTTGCTTGGTGTCGCCGTCGACCAGCGTCATGCCCTCGGAATCCCGCAAGGCATCGTCGCGGAGCGGCTTGCCGTCGGCGCCGAGGACGGGTCCCAGCACAACATCGCTCAAGCCTTTCAGCTTGCGCCCATCATAGTTGAGTGTCGCCTTTATCCAGGTGCCTGCGTCGGAAATGGCCAGCAGAGAATGTCCGGTCGGATCGATCGCCATGCCGGAGTAGCCGCCGAAATAGATCGATTTGGCGTAGAGATTGAGGCCGGCCCGGAAGATGAGCTTGCCGAATTTCTTGCGGCTCGGATTTTCGCGGTCGAAATCGATGGGGATGGCTGTGACGGTGGTCGAGGTCGGGGCCGGAAGCACGGTTTGTGGCTTCTCGGCGAGCGCCGGCGCGACACTCAGCGCCGCCGCCGCGGCGACTGCCACCGCCGCCGAATAACGCCAAGGACCGCGGTACAGGGGCTTCACGCTAATGCAGCTTCCGGCGCTTTGATCGCGCCGCGCTCGGCACCGTGCGGAGCAACTGCCGCCGAGCGAGGTCTTCGTCGAACAGCTCGGCAAGCTTTTCGGTCATCACGCCGGCAAGCTCCTCCGCGTCGGTCACCGTGACGGCACGCCGGTAATAGCGCGTCACGTCATGGCCGATGCCGATGGCCAGAAGCTCCACTGAGGAGCGGGTCTCGATCTCTTCGATCACCTGGCGCAGATGACGCTCCAAATATGACCCGGAGTTGACGGAAAGCGTCGAATCGTCGACCGGCGCGCCGTCGGAGATCATCATCAGGATACGTCGCTGCTCAGGCCGCGCCAGCAGACGGGCATGCGCCCAGGCGAGCGCCTCGCCGTCGATATTCTCTTTCAACAGACCCTCGCGCATCATCAGCCCGAGATTGCGGCGCGAGCGTCGCCACGGCGCGTCGGCAGATTTGTAGATGATATGGCGGAGATCGTTGAGCCGGCCGGGCAGTGGCGGCTTCAGCGCGTTGAGCCATGCCTCGCGCGCATGCCCGCCCTTCCACGCGCGGGTGGTGAAGCCGAGGATCTCCACCTTGACGCCGCAGCGCTCGAGCGTGCGGGCGAGAATATCGGCGCAGCAGGCGGCGACCATGATGGGCCGCCCGCGCATCGAGCCGGAATTGTCGAGCAGCAGGGTAACCACGGTGTCGCGGAACTGCGTCTCACGCTCCTGCTTGAAGGTGAGGGGATGCATGGGGTCGACGATGACGCGGGCAAGCCGCGCGGCGTCGAGCGTGCCTTCCTCGAGGTCGAAATCCCAGCCGCGGTTCTGTTGCGCGAGCAGCCGCCGCTGCAGCCGGTTGGCGAGCCGCGCCACCGCGCCGTGCAACGCCTGAAGCTGCTTGTCGAGAAAGGCGCGTAAGCGGTCGAGCTCGTCAGTGTCGCACAGCTCCTCGGCATTGACGATCTCGTCATAGCCGCGGGTGAACACCTTGTAGCCGAAGGCCTCGGGGTTATCGAGCACCGAGAGATTGGGACGCCAAGGCTCCGAGCGGCGCGGCAGATCCGCGGAGTCAGCCTCGCGGTCGAGCCGATCGGTCGAGCCGTCCTCGCTGTCGTCGAGGGACTCCTCGCTCATCGCCTCCTGATCGGCGCGTGAATCTGCGGTAGAATCGGCGCGCTGTTCGCCATCGGCGTTCTCCTCGGCGCCTTCAGCCGCATCATCCTCGCTCTCGGTCTCATTCGGCGACTTTTCGTCGTTCTCGCGTTGATCGAGCTGGTCGGCCAGGTTGAGCGCCGCGAGCAGATCCCGGGTCAGCCTGCCAAACGCTTCCTGGTCGAACAACAGCTGCGGCATGCGGTCGAGCACGGTCTTGGCGCGGCCCTCGATCCAGGGGCGCCACAAATTGACCACGGCGCGCGCCTTGGCCGGCGCCGCCTGCCCGGTCAACACCTCGCGCACCAGGAGCCCGAGCGCGTCGGGGAGCGGCGCCTCGGAACGGTCGGCGATTTCAGCGAAGCGGCTCCGCTCATAGCGCTGCTCCATGCGCGCGGTGAGGTTGGCCGCCACGCCTTGCATGCGCTTTGCGCCGATCGCCTCGACGCGGGCCTGCTCGATGGCCTCGAACACGGCGCGCGCCTCGCCGCCCGAGGGCGCCAAGGCCTCATGCAAAGCCGGATCGTGGCAGGCGACCGAGAGCGCCGCGGCGTCGGCATGGCCGCGGATCACGGCGATCTCGTTCTTGGTCGGCACGCGCGACGGCTCTGGCAGCCGCGCCGTCTTGCCGGCGAGCCCGGGCGGCTCGTTCGAGAACACCACCTCGACCGCGCTGTCGGCGGCGATCGAGCGGGTGGTCAGCGTCACCGCGCGCTTGAAGGGATCGAGCGGCGCGTCTTTACGCCGGGTCAGCGTCATCGCTTAGCTCAATGCAACATTGGCCGTGGACTGCGGCAGATCCTCGCCGAAACAGCGCTGGTAGAACTCGGCGATCAGCCCGCGCTCGAGCTCGTCGCATTTGTTGAGGAAGGACAGCGCGAATGCAGTGCCGACATCGCCGAATATCTCGGCGTTCTCCGCCCAGGTGATGACCGTGCGCGGGCTCATCACGGTGGAGAGGTCGCCGTTCATGAAGGCGTTCCGCGTGAGCTCCGCCACGCGCACCATATTGCCCACGACCTTGCGTCCGGCATCGGTGTTCCACGCCTTGGCCTTGGCCAACACGATGGCTACCTCGTCGTCATGCGGCAGATAATTGAGGGTGACGACGATCGACCAGCGGTCCATCTGGCCCTGGTTGATTTGCTGTGTGCCGTGATAGAGGCCGCTCGTGTCGCCAAGCCCGATCGTGTTGGTAGTCGCGAACAGGCGGAAGGCCGGGTGCGGCCTGATCACCTTCGACTGGTCGAGCAGGGTGAGCTTGCCGGAGACTTCCAGCACGCGCTGGATCACGAACATCACGTCCGGGCGTCCGGCGTCGTACTCGTCGAAGCAGAGCGCGGTGTTCGATTGGAGCGCGTAAGGGAGAATGCCCTCGCGGAACTCGGTCACCTGCATGCCGTCGCGGATGACGATGGCGTCCTTGCCGACGAGGTCGATGCGGCTGACATGGCTGTCGAGATTGATGCGCATGCAGGGCCAGTTGAGGCGGGCGGCCACCTGCTCGATATGCGTCGATTTGCCCGTGCCGTGATAGCCCTGGATCATCACCCGCCGGTTGTGCTTGAAGCCGGCGAGAATCGCCAGCGTCACGTCCCGATTGAACAAATAGTCGGGGTCGATGTCGGGCACATGCTCGTCGGGTCGCGAATAGGCCGGCACTTCGAGATTGGTGTCGATGCCGAACAGCTGGCGGACGGATACCGACATGTCCGGCAGGCCGGGGCCGTTGCGGGCAGTTTCAAGGGTCATGGTCGGTGGAAGCCTGTGTTGTCGCGTTGCATATGGCTTGGCCGGAGGCGAAGCCTCGATGTTTGGGGAAGGGGGGCTGCCCAGCGACGTTACGCAAGCCCTGCCTGCCTTAGATAATTATAGGCTTGGATCACTTCGCGCAACTTGTCCTCTGAGCGGCGGTCGCCCTTGTTGTGGTCGGGATGGAGCCGCTTAACCAACTCCTTGAAGCGCGCCTTGATATCCGCCTTGGTGGCGTGGTCCTCGAGATTGAGCTGGCGCAGGCATTTCCGCTCCGCGCGCTTCAGCGGCCGCTCCGGTTCCCCGCCGCCCGGCTTGACGGTGGCGCGCTCGGCGAAAAGATTGAATGGGTCGACGGTTGCGAAGCGATGGGCGAACCCGCCCGCCCGCGCGCCGTTGCGCGGCCCGCGCCGCTTCGCCCAAGGATTGACGCCGATGAACCAGGTCGGGCGATGCCCGATCGTGTCGTCCTTCTGGTGCTGGACGACCTCCTCGTCGGGGAGTCCGGCGAAATAATTGTAGCCCTTGTTGTATTCCCGGACATGGTCGAGGCAGAAGCGGTGATACTGGCCTTCCTGCCCGCGGCCCTTGGGCGCCGGGTAGAGTCCCGGCTCCGTGCAGCCCGGCCGGTCGCAAGCCGGCGAGGAATCGCGCAGCAGGCGGTCCTCGTCAGGCTTGACGCGCAAACGGTCGAAGAATTTCGAGTCGAGCTTCATCGAATCGGCATTATGAGAAGCGGCGCTTGTCACAACAAGAATGGCCCTTGAGGCAGTGATTAGGCTAAGATGCGCGGTTTACGTGGAGGCGGTGAGATGCGCGTTGAAGAGCAAATCACAAAAAAGTTGCGACAAGCCTTCGCGCCGGTCGCACTCGAAGTCGTCAACGATTCACACCGACACGCCGGCCATGCCGGCTCGCCCCAAACTGGCGAAAGCCATTTCAGGATTAAAGTGGTGTCGGAGAGCTTCGCCGGCAAGTCGCGGGTGGAGCGTCACCGCATGGTCAACGAAGTGTTGGCGGAAGAGCTGAAAGGCAGCATCCACGCCCTCGCCATCAGCGCGCTGGCGCCCGAGGAGCGCTCCAGGCCGTTATAAGGCCTTGCTCGACGCCTTCTTCTTGCGGGCTGGCTTGAGCGGCGTCACCCGCAGGCTGGTGATCCGGTTCCGCTGACGCCTTAAGACCTCGAAACGGAAATCGTGGAAGGTAAACGCTTGGCCTGTGTCGGGGATGGTCTGGGCCTCGTGAATCACCAGCCCCGCGATGGTGGTCGCTTCCTCGTCGGGGATGTCCCAGTCCATCAGCCGGTTCACGTCGCGGATCGGCACGGTGCCGTCGACGATCAGCGAGCCGTCGGGCTGCGGCTTGGCCAGCGCCGCCGCGACGTCGGTCTCGTCGGTAATGTCGCCGACGATCTCCTCGATGATGTCCTCGAGCGTGACGAGGCCCATCACCTCCCCATATTCGTCGACGACGACGGCGAAATGCGCCTTGCGCTTGAGGAAGGCGTTGAGCTGGTCCTTCAGCGTCGTCGTGTCGGGCACGAACCATGGCGGTGCGGCGAGCGCCATGATGTCGAGCTTGGACAGATCGCCCTTGGAGTCCCGCAACGCCCTGAGCAACTGCTTGGCGTGCAGGATGCCGATGATCTCCTCACGCTCGCCGCGCCACAACGGCAGGCGCGTATGCGAGCTCTTCAAGGCGGCGTCCACGATCGCCTCGGTGGGCAGCTCGGCGTCGATCGCGTCCATCTTGGTCCGGTGCACCATGATGTCCGAGACGGTCAACTCGCGCAGATCGAGCACGCCGCCCAGCATGTCGCGGGTGAGCTTCACCACCCCGCCTTCCTTGTGGTGCAGCTCGATGGCGCCTCTGATCTCTTCATGCGCCGAGAGCACCTCGGCTTCGTCGCTGATGGAGAGGCCGAACACGCGCAATGTGTGCCGGACGACCCACTGCATGGTGGCGGTGACCGGCGCCAGCACCGCCACGACGAAGCGCACGGCGGGCGCCACCGCGAGCGCCATGCGGTCGGCGTTGAGGATCGCGTACGTCTTGGGCAGCACTTCGGCGAACAGCACCACGATCACCGTCATGACGATGGTCGCATAGACCACGCCCTCTTCGCCAAACAGGGTCAGGAACAAGCTGGTGGCGAGCGCGGACGCGGCCACGTTGGCGAGCGTATTGCCGAGCAGGATGGCGCCGATGAAGCGCTCGCGGATGGTGAGCAGATAATTCACCACGCGCGCGCGGCGGTTCCCCTCCCGCTCCAGCGCATGCATCTTGGCGGCGGAGGCTGCGGTCAGGGCTGTCTCGGAGCCGGAGAAGAAGGCCGAGGCGAGCAGGAGACCCAGGATTGCGCCAAGCGTAATGCCCAAGCCTAGTGTCATCGTCTGCCGCACTCCTGAATGAGAAACTCCGTGAGGGAAGGAACGGAGACGTCGCGCTCGACGAAGGCCTGGCCGATGCCGCGCACCAACACGAGCGCGAGCTTGCCGCCCTTCACCTTCTTGTCCTGTGCCATCAGGCGCAGCAGCTCATCGGGTTTGGGCTTGCCGCCCGGGATCGCCGAGATCTTGACCGGCAGCCCTACGGCTTCGAAATGCCGCGCGACGCGTGCGGCATCGTCCGCCGAGCAAAGCCCAAGCTCGACCGAGAGTGTGAAGGCAAGGCGCATGCCGATGGCGATCGCCTCGCCATGCAGCAGCCGGTCGGAATAGCCGGCGAACGCCTCCAGCGCATGGCCGAACGTATGCCCGAGATTGAGCAGCGCGCGGGTGCCGCTCTCCTCGCGCTCGTCGGCCGCCACGATCGCGGCCTTGGCGCGAATGCTGGTCTCCACCGCATGGCGGCGCTTGTCGCCGGAGGTGGCAAATATCTCAGGCCAATTCTGCTCGAGCCAGGTGAAGAACGGCGCGTCGCCGAGCAGGCCGTATTTCACCACCTCGGCATAGCCCGCGCGGAACTCGCGCTGACTCAAGCTCGAGAGCGTTGAGATGTCGGCGAGCACCAGGCTCGGCTGGTGGAAGGTGCCAATCAGATTCTTGCCCTGCGGCGTGTCGATGCCGGTCTTGCCACCGACCGAGGAATCCACCTGGGCCAACAACGTGGTCGGCATCTGCACCACGCGGACGCCGCGCCGCAGGATGCTGGCGGCAAAGCCTGCCAGATCGCCGACCACGCCGCCGCCAAGCGCGATCACGCAATCGCCCCGCTCGACGCCAAGCTCGAGTAGGCTTTCGCAGAGCGGCGCCAGAACTGGGAAGCTCTTGCTTGCCTCGCCGGGGCTCACCACGGCCTCGCCGAGAAACAGGCCATCTCGGTCGAGGCCCGCCTTCAGCGGACCGAGATAGAGGGCCGCCACGTTGCGGTCGCTGACCACCGCGCAGCGCGCCCCAGGAAGGGCAGCAGCGATCCGGCGCCCGGCCGAGGCGATCAGGCCCTCGCCGATGACGATCGGATAGCTCCGTCCCGGAAGCTTCACCTCGATGATTGTCTCGCTTTGGCCGTGAGCCAAGGCGGTCGCGCCCTCGCGCATCATTTCACCTTCTTGCGGCCCTCGCTGTCCGCATTCGCCCTGCAACCGAGCGTGTCGGCGAGCGCGTCGACCACCGCGCCGACGATCACGTCGTGCGGCACGTCGCGGCTCTCCACCGTCACATCGGCCTCGGCATAGATGGGATAGCGCTCTTCCATAAGCTTTTTCATCACTTTTTCTGGGTCGCCAGCGGCGAGCAGAGCCCGGCTATCGCGCCGGCCGACCCGTTTCATCAGCACTTTGATGTCAGCCTTAAGCCAAACCGAGAGCCCATGCGCCTTGATACTGGCCCGCGTGTCCGGGTTCATATAGGCCCCGCCGCCGGTCGCGAGCACTTGCGGGCCGTTTTCCAAGAGCCGCGCGATCACCTTGCGCTCGCCTTGGCGGAAATAGGCCTCGCCGTGCTCGGCGAAGATTTCGCTGATGCTCGCGCCCGCCGCCACCTCGATCTCGCTATCGGCGTCGATGAAGGGGAGGTCGAGACGGTTCGCCAGCCGCCGGCCCACGGCGGTCTTGCCCGCGCCCATCAGCCCGATCAGCACGATGCTCCGCGGGCCGAGGGCGTCGCGGATCGCCAAGAGCCGCTCCTGCCGGTCGTCTTTCTTATGGTCGCTCAGCCCGAGACTCATCCTTGGGTCGGTCTATCGCGATGCCGCGCTCCAGGCGCGACTCGCGAAGGGGCGAATTTCCCATGCTGGCCGCGCCCTGTCGAATCGTCCATGATGGTAAATCAGGGCACGCGCTCCCGCATTTTTGGGTCATAATGGCGCCCTGTTCGCGGCTAAAAGACCGTTGGAAACACGAGCGCTCGATGCCGACACTGTTTCGTTTCCTGATGGTGGTGGGGGTGATCGCCGGTGTCATCACTGGGAGCCTCTATGTTCTGGCTGAATATTTCCAGCCCGAGCCAAAGGAAATCTCCAAGGCGCTGCGCAACGTCAAGGCGCGCATGGAAGAGACCGCGGCTACTACGCCTAGCGCTGACACTGGCGCCATTAGTCCTGCCGCCATTCCTGACCCTGGGCCTGATCCTGACGAGCTTGCCCCAAGCAAGGGCGCAGGACGTCGAGCGCAGTGAGCTTCCGCCGCTTCCGGGCGCCGCGCCTCC
>JBAUOI010000180.1:0-2591 GCA_049579665.1 Methyloceanibacter sp. | reverse complement strand
TGCGGACGGTGACAGCGAGCGTTCCGTCCGCTCCGGGCTCGCGCGGCGCGGTATCGATCTTGCGGGCGCCCGCGCTGTCACTCTGTTCGGCGGCGAATCCCGCCCGGGCGATGCTGGCGAATTTACTGTTTCGCGCGATGGCCTGCTGATCGTGGCCGCGCCCGGCGAGCCCATGGCGGCGGGCGCGCAAAATACGGCGACGCCGATCCGCGTTCACAGAAGGCGCAGCCGTCTCCGAGTGGCGAACGACACACTCCTACCCGAGCCCCTCGCGGATCCCCTTCAGGATATCCGCGTCAACAAGGCGACCGCCGAGGCCTACGTCGTGCGCGCCGGCGAATTCATCCAGATCATCGACGTCGCCGGGCGGCAGTGTACCGATTTCCAATGCTTTTCCGCGCGCAAGCTCGACAAAGGGGTTGAACAACCGCTCGATGTCACCACGACGCGCTCGTTGGTGGGGCAAAGCTATCCGCTTCCCGGCCTGTTCTCGAAATCCTTCGATCAGGGGATGCAGCCGCTGGTGGAGGTGGTGCGCGACACGGTCGGACGCCACGATGCCTTCGGGCTCGCCTGTCACGCGCGCTATTACGAAGATCAAGGTTATCCCGGACACGTCAACTGCACGGACAATTTCAACGCGCAGCTCGCGCCCTACGGCATTGCCCCGCGCAAAGGCTGGATGGCGCTCAACTTCTTTTACAATACCGGCGTCGACGCCAACAACGTGCTCTATTTTGATGAGCCCTGGTCGCGGCCGGGGGATTATGTGCTTTTGCGCGCGCTGACTGATATCGTCTGCGTCTCCTCGGCCTGCCCCGACGATATCGATCCGGCCAATGGATGGGACCCCACCGATATCCATGTGCGCACCTATTCCGACAAGCAGAGCTTCTCCAGAGCGGTGGCCTATAGAATGACACCCGATGCCGAGCCCCAGCTCACGCGCGAAACCGCGTTTCATCCGCGCTTCTCCGCGCTGACGCGCAGTTTCGCGGAATATCGCGGCTATTGGCTGCCGACCCGGTTCAGCGCCGAAGGGCCCGTCGCCGAATATTGGGCCTGCCGTGAGCGCGCAGTCATTATGGACCTGTCGCCGTTGCGCAAGTTCGAGGTCACGGGCCCTGACGCGGAGTCGCTGCTGCAATACGCGCTCACCCGCAACGTCCGCAAGCTCGCAGTCGGACAGGTCGTCTACACCGCCATGTGCTACGAGCATGGCGGCATGATCGACGACGGCACGCTGTTCCGGCTCGGCGACAACAATTTCCGTTGGATCGGCGGCGTCGACTATAGCGGCATCTGGCTACGCGAGCAGGCGGAGAAGCTCGGCCTCAAGGCGTGGGTGCGCTCCTCGACCGATCAGCTGCATAACGTTGCCGTGCAGGGACCGAAGAGCCGCGACATCCTTCGCGAGGTCATCTGGACGCCGCCCGCGCAACCCGCATTGGACGAGCTCGGCTGGTTCCGCTTCGCCATCGGGCGCATCGGCGGCTATGACGGCGCACCGGTCGTCGTCTCGCGCACTGGCTATACCGGCGAGCTCGGCTACGAGGTCTTCTGCCATCCGAAGGACGCGCTCACCGTATTCGACGCCATCTGGGAGGCGGGGGCGCCGCACGGCCTGATGCCGCTCGGTCTCCAGGCGCTCGACATGCTCCGCATCGAGGCGGGGCTCGCTCTTGCCGATCACGAATTCTGCGACCAGACCGATCCGTTCGAGGCTGGGATCGGTTTCACCGTGCCGCTGACGTCGAAGAACGACGATTTCATTGGGCGCGACGCGCTGATGCGGCGGAAGGCACACCCGCAGCGGATGCTTGTCGGCCTGGAGATGGAGGGCGATGAGGCGGTTGGACACGGCGACTGCGTCCATAACGGTCGCGCCCAGGTCGGTGTGATTACCAGCGCCACCCGCTCTCCGGTCTTGAAAAAGACGATCGCGCTCGCCCGAGTTGACGTTACGCACGGAGAGCTAGGCACGCAGCTGGAGGTCGGCAAGCTCGATGGCCAGCAGAAGCGTCTGCCCGGGCGCGTGGTGCGCTTCCCGCACTTCGATCCGGAGAAGCTGCGGGTACGGTCCTGAGCCTGAGCGCAGGCCTATTCGGCCGCGGCCTTCCCCTTGACCGCGAGGAAGGTCTTCATCGAGTCGTCCAGCGCTTCAAGCCATGGCGTGTGATGCACCGGCGCCACGGTTCCCGTGCACGGCGATTTGAACGCCTTGTTGCGGTAGCCGACGATGGAATCTCCCTTGTCGTGCTCCCACTCCTTGAACTCGTCGACCGTCATGTCGATGTCGAATTTCGGATAGTCGGTCGCCGCGCATAGGTCGCGCACATAGTCGCCCTGGAAGTCGATCTTCTCGAAGGCGTTCTTCAGAGCTTCCTCGCGCTTGACCCACGCCGCATCGTCCTTCGCCATCTCCGCCTTCGACGGCAGCTTGATGCGGCCGAGGATTACATCGCGCGCGTACCAGGCCTGCGCGTCGAACATCGAGAACGTGTAGAACTGGTCCTGCATGCCGAGATACATGAGCTTCGGATTATCAAGCCACATGATCCCCTTGTAGAGATGCGGCGGATGCATACGGT
>JBAUOI010000179.1:0-10630 GCA_049579665.1 Methyloceanibacter sp. | reverse complement strand
GCCTCGCCGTCGCCAGCGTGGTCGGCGTCTCATGGTATGCCTTCCACGCCCTAGGCTGGCTGGTCGATCCAATCTATCCGGCGATCGCGCTGACCGCGATCTATCTGGCCGGCACGCTGTTCGTGTTTCTACGAACTGAGCGCGAGCGGAACCGGGTCCGTCACGCGTTCTCCCACTACATGGCTCCCGCTCTGGTGGAGCGGCTGGCCGACGATCCGTCGCGGCTGAAACTTGGCGGCGAGACGCGCGACATGACGCTGCTATTCAGCGACGTGCGCGGCTTCACCACCATCTCCGAGGGGCTCGACGCCGAGGAGCTCACCCGTTTCCTCAATTCGCTGTTCACGCCCTTGAGCAACATCATCCTCGACGAGCAAGGCACCATCGACAAATTCATGGGCGATGCGGTGATGGCCTTCTGGAACGCGCCGCTCGACGATGCGGCGCATCCGAGCCATGCCTGTAGCGCGGCGTTGCGCATGATGCACGAGATGGAGAGCCTGAACGCGCGCTGGCGCGAGGAAGCGGCAGCCAAAAGTCGGAACTTCAAGCCGGTGCGGCTCGGCATCGGGCTCAACACCGGCATTTGCTGCGTCGGCAATCTCGGCTCCGAGACGCGCTTCGACTATTCGGTGATCGGCGACAACGTCAATGTCGCCTCGCGGCTCGAAGGCCAATCGAAGACCTATGATGTTGGCACGGTGGTCGGCGAGTCCACCACGGCGCGCGCGCCCGACTTCGCCTTCCTCGAGCTCGACCTGTTGAAGGTGAAGGGCAAGACCGAGGCGACCCGCATCTTCGCGCTGCTCGGCGACACGGCGCTCAAGCAGTCGAAGGACTTCATCACCCTCTCCCAGCGGCACGGCGACTTTCTCGCCCGCTACCGCGCCAAGGATTGGGACGCGGCGGAAGCGCTCGCCCGCGAATGCGAGAAGCTGAATACAGCGCGCCTCGACCAGCTCTATGCGCTCTATCGCGAGCGTATCGCCTATTTCCGGATCAACCCGCCGCCTGCCGATTGGGACGGCACGGCCGAGGCCATGTCGAAATAGTCCGATGCCTAAGCTCGTCCTTCTCGCACTCGCCGCCGTCGCCGTTCTCATGTTCAAGCATGCGGTCGCCGATTTTTATCTGCAGACGCCGTATCAATATTTGAACAAAGGGAAGTACGGCCATCCGGGCGGCTTTATCCACGCGGGCATCCATACCGCGCTGACGCCGCTGGTCTATCTGGTGCTCCTCCCCGGCTCGCTGCTGATTGCCGCCGGCCTCGCGCTCGGCGAGTTCGTGGTGCATTATCACATCGATTGGCTGAAGGAGCAGTTCACCCACCGTAACGGCTGGACGACCAGCGACCGTGGCTTCTGGTTCGCGCTCGGCACCGACCAGCTGGTGCACGGGCTCACCTATCTCGGCATCGTCGCCGTTCTGGTGATCGCCGCCGCGGCCTAGAGCAGCGCCGAAATTTCGCGATTGGCGAATTCCAGGCGGTCCGACAGCAGCCTGATGATGAGCTGATGCAGCGCGGCTGCCGCGGTTGGGTTTTCCGCCTGCATGCGGTCGAAGGCTTCGCGCGTCAGCCGGTAGATCACGGTCGGCCCCTCGGCGATCACGCTCGCCGTGCGCGGCACGCCGCGATAGAAACCCATCTCTCCCACCACCGTATGCCCGATCATGCGCCGCAGCCGGATCGGCCGCCCGTGCTCGTCGATGATGGTAATGGCGACCGAGCCCGAGGCTTGCAGCACCACCGAATCCGACGGCTCGCCCTGGCGGAACAGGAACTCGCCGCTCTCAAGCTCCTGGCACTGCATGTAAGGGGCGATCTTCTCGAACTCGACCTTCTCGCCGAATTCCGATTGCAGCCAGCTCTCGAAGCTATGCGTCGAGGCGTCGCCCACCTCGTGATACATCAGCAGCATATCTTCGCACCACTCGATCGCCTCGTTGCGGCTGCCGAACAGCTGATGCGGCCGCTCGCTGCCGAAGAAGTCCGCCTTCTCGAAGCTCGCCCGCATGATGTCGCTCAAGCCGGAGAAGCCGAGCGTGACGCCATTCTCCTCGCAATAATTGCGCAGCTTGACCAGACTCAACACCGCCGAGGTATCGAGACCGGGAACCGCGCTGAAATCGAGCACCACATAGCCGACGGGCTTCTCCCGCTGCGCCTCGATGGCGCGCTTGATGCGCTCGAACAGCCCGTTGGACGAGCCAAAGAAGATGAAACCCGACAGCCAGAACACGTGGACGCGCTTGCCCTCCTCGCGCAGCAGCCGCGTCTGCTCCGGCGAGCGCTCAACATTGCTGGAGAATTCCTGCCGCGTCAGGTGGCGTCTGATCACGCCGATGCGGCTATAGCTCAGCGCGAACATCAGGCAGGCGCCAATCACACCGATCACCACGCCCATGAAATATCCGAAATTGATGATGACCAGCGTCATCACGCCGGTGAGCGCCCATTCCATCCAGGAGCTTTGCGCCGGCGCTTCCCACAGCTCGATGAGGATCACCGCGCCGAGATAAGCGAGCATCCCAGCGAGAATGGCCTTCGGCACCATGCTGCCGACATCGGTGCCCGAGAACAGAATGATGGCGCAGACGATGCCGACAATGGCGCCGGCCCAGCGCGTGGTAGCGCCGGATTCGTCCAGCAGTAGGCAGGCATTCATCGACAACGATCCGCCAAAGCCGCCGAGCACCGACGCCAACAGATTAGCGAGGCCGTTGGAGCGGAATTCCTGGTCGAGGTCGCTGGTCTTCTGGCGTGCGACTTCGAGGCTCGACACATCCAGCAGTAGCGCGATCGCCATCACGCCGCAAAACGAGCCAATCTCGGCGCTGCTTTGGGCGATCACCCCCCAATCGACCTGCTGGCCGATCATGGCGTTGATCGGCCACCACAGACTGAGTTCGCCGAGGCTCGGCAGGAACCAGGCGTCATGTATCTTTTCGTCGTTGAAGAAGCCGAACAGACCCACATCGAGAATGAGCAGAAAGCCGAAAAAGGCAATCGGCAGGGCCAAGTAATTGGGCACAAACCGCCCAAGCACCGGGATGGAGATGGCGAACAGCGCGCCGATCAGGATCTGCGGCGCGTAATGCGGCGAAAACAGCAGCTGCCAACTCGAGGGCGACAGCGTGAGATTGGTCTGGGTGACGACCTCCATGCCGCCGGTGATGAGCAGGATGCCGGAAGCGGCAAGGAAGCCGCCGATCACCGGGTAAGGGATGAAGCGCAGCCATTGCCCCATCTTCAGCGCGCCGACGCCGTAGAGCAGGACGCCGGTCAAGAGCGTGCTGACCGACAGCGCCACCAGCACATTGATGACGATCTGCGCCGTGGGCGCGCCCTTGGCGGCAAGCGCGGTGGCGATCGAGGCAGCGAGCACGCTCATCACCGCGACGGCCGGCGAGTCCGGGCCGCCGATCACCGGCGAGAAGGTCGAGGTCAGGGCGATCACCACGCAAGTGACCACGGTGCCCATGATGAGACCCGCCAGGCCGAGCGAAAAGCCGCTGGCGAGATCGCCGGTGAAAATGAGCGCGGCGAAGGAGATGCAATAGGCGATCTGCACCACCGCCGAGATGGCGCCCGCCATGGCGTCCCGCCCGAGCGTTGACGCGTCGAGATTGCGCGGACGGCGCAGCGCGAGATTCGCTAACAGTGACAAGGGCCTAATGCGCAGGCTTGGGGTTCAGTCGCGCCCGATCATGGCTGGGCCACGTCACAATGGCAAGCCGGGAGGCCCAAAGCGAGGCGGAATGGGTGAGTTTATGGGGCTGATCGCCGCAAGCGATCGGCGAGCGCGCGCATCACCGCGATGGCGAAGAACGGCGTTTCGTGCACCAGGAACAGGAAGGTTTTCTCGGTGATGGGAGCGACCTCGCAAGCGGTCTTGGCCCGCGCGGTTGCCGCCCGCGGCGATCCGTCGATCAAGGCCATCTCGCCGAAAATGCCGCCGCCCGACAGCGTCTCGACGATCTTACCGTCGCGCTCGACCTCGACGTCGCCCGAGCGGATCACATACATCTTGTCGCCCTTGTCGCCCGCCGAGAAGATCACGTCACCCGGCTCGAACTTGGCGGGAGGGAAGCCTGCATTGGCGAGAAGTTGGAAATCGGTTGCAGCCAGCGTCATGCTTTGTCCTCCATGGCCGGGCGTGTCCGCACGGCACTCTATGACGGTCCTATGACGGTACGATAAAGGCGGGCGCGCCCTCAAACCCCTTGCGATCTTACCCTTGCAACCGCTTCGAGCCAGCCGGCATAGCGCGCCTCCCGCTCGGCCTCGCTCATGTTCGGCTCGAACACCTGCGCCGGCGCCCAGGCTTTGCCGAGTTCTTGCGCATCGCCATAGAAGCCCGCCGCCTGCCCGGCATGATAGGCCGCGCCGAGCGCCGTGGTCTCGGGGTTGGCCGCGACTTCGACGCTCTGCCCCAGGATGTCGGCCAGCCGTTGCATCAGCCAAGCATTTGCCGTCATGCCGCCGTCGACCCGCAAGGCTGATGGCGTGGGGATGCCGCTCACTGCCATGTCGCGGCCCATCGCTGTCAACAGATCGCGCGTCTGGAACGCGACAGCCTCGAGTCCCGCCGCGACCAGATCGGCCTTCGTCGCTGCGCGAGACATGCCGAGAATGCCGGCGCGCGCGCCCGCATCCCAGAACGGCGCGCCAAGTCCCTGAAAGGCGGGAACCAGATAGACGCCCGAATTCGGGTCGGCCGCCTTCGCCAAAGCCTCGCTCTCGGCAACCGTGGCGATGATGCCGAGATTGTCCCGCAGCCATTGCACGGTCGCGCCCGCCATGAAGATCGCGCCTTCCAGCGCATAAGCGCGCCGGCCTTCGAGCTGGTGAAAGATGGTCGAGAGCATGCGCGTGGCCGAGGCGACTTTCTCCTCGCCGGTATTGGCGAGCACGAAGCAGCCGGTGCCGAAGGTCGCCTTCAGCATGCCGGGCGTGAAGCAGGCCTGCCCGTAGGCGGCCGCCTGCTGATCGCCGGCAACGCCTCTGATCGGAATTTCCGCGCCGAAATGCTCGGGCCGCGCCAGACCGAAATCGCTCTGGCTGTCGCGCACCTGCGGCAGCATGGCGGTCGGCACCGAAAGCCGCTCGATCAGCCGGTCGTCCCAGCGGCCGGAGCGAATGTCGTAGAGCTGGGTGCGGGCGGCGTTGGTCGCATCGGTCGCATGCTCGCTGCCGCCGGTGAGCTTGAACAGCAGGAAGCTGTCGATCGTGCCGAAGCACACCTCCCCTGCCCGCGCGCGCGTCGCAAGCCCCGGCACCGTCCGAAGCAGCCAAGCAAGCTTGGTCGCCGAGAAATAGGGATCGATCACCAGCCCTGTCGCTTCGGCGACATGCGCCTCCCAACCTTCTTGCGCAAGCTCGGCGCAGAGCGGGGCGGTGCGGCGATCTTGCCAGACGATGGCATTGGCGAGCGGCTTACCTGTCGCCCGCTCCCACACGACCGTCGTCTCGCGCTGATTGGTGATGCCGATCGCGGCGACGGAGTTCACCCCCGCCTCGCTCAATACCTTCCGGCCGAGTTGCAGCACACTCCGCCAGATCTCTTCCGCGTCGTGCTCGACCTGTCCCGGCGCTGGATAAATCTGCGTGAGCGGAATTTGTGCCGAAGCGCGAGCCCGCCCCTCCCTGTCAAACAGGATGGCACGCGTGCTGGTCGTCCCCTGATCGATGGCGAGGACAAAGCTCTTCCCGCTCATTTTCGTTCGGGGCCTTGCGTCTGGCCCACGATCCAGCCGCAATATTCGGCGCTCCCCCCTTCGGTCGGCAGCACGAGTAGCGCCGGGAGCTCGTAAGGATGCAGCCGCTTGGTTTCGGCAAGCACCTCATCGGTGAGCGAGCTTCGTGTCTTGATGATCATGGCGACCTCGTTCGCCTCCTCGCGCGCGCCCTTCCACTCGAAGATCGAGATCATGCCGGGAAACATGTTGACGCAGGCCGCAAGCCCGGCTGCGACCAGCGCCTCGCCGACTCGTTTGGCGTCGGCAAGCGCCGGAAAGGTCGTATAGATCAGCACCGGCCGGTCGTCGTTCCCCATAAATTCACCATTCAGCCTGTAAATGGAGGGACTTGCATTTGCGGTCCACGGCCGCATTTATAGTGCCCGCTTCTTAAGCAAGCTCAAAGCGCCTCGATAGGACCATGCCCCGCTTCGACAAAATCGCCTTCGTTGCCAGCGAGACCAAGGAGGCCACCGACGCGCTCGCCAAGCTCGCCAAGCGCTACGGCAATGCCCCGTTCGCCGAGGCCGATGCCATCGTGGCGCTGGGCGGCGACGGGCTGATGTTGCAGACCATGCACGGCCATCTCAACAGCCGCATCCCGATCTACGGCATGAATCGCGGCTCGGTCGGCTTCCTGCTCAACGACTATCACGAGGACAGCCTCAAGGAGCGGCTGAAAGCGGCCGAGATCACCGTCATCCATCCTTTGCGCATGACCGCGTATGACGAGCACGGCGTCAAGTATGAGGCGCTCGCCATCAACGAGGCGTCTCTGTTCCGGCAGATCTATCAAGCCGCCAAACTGAAGATCGCGGTCGACAGCAAACTGCGCATGGATGAGCTGATCTGCGACGGCATTCTGGTTTCGACGCCCGCCGGCTCGACTGCCTATAATCTTTCGGCGCATGGTCCGATCCTGCCGATCAACGCGCCGCTGCTCGCGCTCACCCCGATCAGTCCCTTCCGTCCGCGGCGCTGGCGCGGCGCCCTTCTGCCGAACGACGCCAAGGTGACCATCGAGGTGCTCGAGCCCGACAAGCGTCCGGTGAGCGCGGTGGCCGACCACACCGAGTTCCGCGACGTGGTCAAGGTCGAGGTGATGGAGGAAAGCGGCATCGACATTCTGATGCTGTTCGATCCGGGCCACACGCTGGCCGAGCGCATCCTCGCCGAGCAGTTCGGCTATTGAGACGCGCCCCGCCTGGGCGTTCCGGGCCTGGGCAGCGTGAACACCTCGTCGATCACCGCATAATCGCCATAACCGAGCCGGGCGATCGGTTTCAGCAGGGTCACGTCAACCTTGCCGTCGACGATCGCCGCGTCGGCGATATGCACGCCGACGACTTGGCCGAGCACAATCGCATGCCCACTCGGCACGCCGTTACGGCCCGGCAGCTCGATGGTGCGCCAATAGCGGCATTCGAACGCAACCGGCGACTCCGCGACGCGCGGCGGCTTGACCAGCCGCGACGGCGCCGGCGTGAGACCGGCAAGCCGCATCTCGTCGACATCAGGGCCGACCGCCGCCGACGTTTTGCTCATCGCCTCGCGCAAATCGTAGGTCGCGAGCGAGCAGACGAACTCGCCGGTCTCCTCGGCGTTGCGCTGGCTGTCTTTGCGTCCGCCCGACGCGAACATCACGAAATGCGGATCTTCCGACACGGCGTTGAAGAAGCTGTAGGGCGCGAGGTTGACCCCGCCGGCCTTGCTCAGCGTCGAGATCCAGCCGATCGGCCGCGGCGCGACTAGTGCCTTGAAGGGATCGAGGGCTAGGCCATGCGTGTTGGCGACGGCGTCGTAAAACATGACAGTTCCTCTGTCCGCCTTTTATGGGCGCCAGGGCGTGACGATCTCGCCGAGCACCGGCCGCTCGCGCTCGTCGGGTTTCTCCTTGGGCGTGCCAACGTAGACGAAACCGGCCACCCGCTCGTTTTCGGCGAGCCGAAGCGCGTCACGCACGCCCTGGCTATAGGCGCACCATTCGGTGATCCACTGAGCGCCGTAGCCGAGCGCGGTGGCGGCGACGATGAGGTTCTGGCAGGCGGCCCCGGCCGAGAGGATTTGCTCCCATTCGGGCGCCGCCGGGTTTTTCACCACGCGCGAGATCACGGCGATCACAATCGGCGCGCGCAAGAATCGCTTCGCCTCATTCTCCAGCCGGAACGCGCCGGGCTCGTTCTGCTCGGCCGCGCACGCCTGCGCCAGAACCTTGCCGAATTCCGCGCGCGCCTCGCCTTGAAACAGGATAAAGCGCCAGGGCACGAGCTTCTTGTGGTCGGGCACGCGGGAGGCGGCCCGCAACATCAGCTGCAACTCCGCCGCATTGGGGCCGGGCTCGGCGAGGCTGTTGGCCGACACCGACCGGCGGGTGAGAAGGAGGTCTATCGTGGGATTGGTCATTCTCTAACAGCGAGGGGGCGGGAGTCGCGTTCCCTAGCCTGAATTGAGGCGGCGAACAATGCCGGAATCGGCGCCGGCGCGAAGGGGATAGAGCCCGATAAACACACCGCAAATCGGCCTCAATCCCAAAGGAATTTCACCCCATCGTTGCGCACCGGAAACGGGTATAACAGCTTGCGGCCGGCTGATCGGAGCTATCGCCATGCGGGGGAAACGCTGCGCGGGGCTTAGCCCCATGCTCTTGTCCGCCGCTCTTTTCGGGGCGGCGCCCGCCGCAGCCGAGACCGCGCCCTCCCCCGCCGCCGGCTACCCCGCCACCATCGTCGTGCTCGATGCTTCGAGCAGCATGAACGCCAAGATCGGCAGCGCGACCAAGATCGCCGCCGCGAAAGCCGAGCTCGGCGCCGCGCTCGGCACTTATGCGGGCCGGCTGTCTTTCGGGCTCGTGGCCTTGGGCCATCGCAAGGCGTCGAACTGCGCGGACAGCGAGACCCTGGCCAAGCCCGGCGAGCTGACCTTCGCCGCCAAGGACAAGCTGTTCGACAAGATCAAGCCGAAGGGACAGGCGCCGATCGCCGCCGCCTTGAGCGACGCCGCCAAGACGCAAATGAAAGATCAGAGTCTAGACATCGTCCTGATCGCCGACGGCGGCGATACCTGCGACGCCGACATCTGCTCGACGGCCGTGGCGATGAAGGAGAAGTCGAAGACGCTGCGCATCCATGTGGTTGGCTATAGCAGCAAGGCGGACGAGCTGAAGCCGCTGGCCTGTCTCGCCGGCGTCACCGGCGGGACTTTTGTCGCGGCGACCAATGCCGGCGAGCTGAAGCAAGGCCTCACCACGGTGCTCGATGCGATCGCCAACCCGGCGGGCGCGTCCCCACAAGCCGTCGCAGCGGAGGAGAGTCCCGCGCCGCCGGCGCTTGGCGCGCTCCCGCCGGGCGTGGCCAGCGCTGTGCCGATGATTCTCGAGTCTGAAGATGCCGCTCCGCCGAGCGCGCTGGCCGCGCCCGACCCCCAATCGGCCGCCGAAACGCCGCAAGCCGGCGCGCCCAAGGCTTCCGAGACCGCCGTGCTCAAATCGGCGGCGCCACCTCCGGGCGAGACCCCGCCCTCCGCGCCTCCCGTCAGGAAGGTGCAGTCCGTTCCCATCGCTCCGCCGCCACCGCCTGAGGTCGCCACGCTGACGCCGCCGATTCCGGAGCCGACTCCCAAGCCGGCGACCAAAACCGCGGCAGCCGCCGTTCAGCTTCCCGTCCCCGTCACTTTCAAGGCGCTCGTCACCGAGCAAGGGCCGAAGCTCAGCTCGGGGCTCACCTGGCGGGTGTTTGCCGCGAAGGGCTCGGCCGAGGGCAGCGGTTTTCAGCTGCTCAGCACCCACCGCGAAGCGATGCCGACCGCGGCGCTTCTGCCCGGCGAATATCTGGTCAATGCCGCTTACGGGCTGTCCAACCTCACCAAGAGGATCAAGGTCGAGAGCGGCCGCTCGCTCGAGGAGACCTTCGTGCTCAACACCGGCGGGCTGAAGCTGACCGCGGCGCTTGGCGATGGCGGGGCCGCGCCGGAAGGCGCCGTCAAATTCGACATCCTCTCCGACGAGGAGGATCAGCGCGGCAATCGCCACATGATCCTGCACAATGCCAAGCCCGGGCTGACCGTCAGGCTCAATGCCGGGGCCTATCGCGTCGAGAGCCTTTATGGCGACGCCAACGCCATCGTGCGCGCCGACGTCACCGTCGAGCCCGGCAAAATCACCGAGGCGACCATCAAGCAGACCGGCTCCAAGACCACCTTCAAGCTCGTGCAGACGCTTGGCGGCGAGGCGCTCGCCGACACCAAATGGACCATCCTCACCTCGGCCGGCGACGTGGTGAAGGAGAATGCCGGCGCGCTGCCCACCCACATTCTGTCGCCAGGCAGCTATGCCGTGGTCGCCGACCATGGCGGACTGAGCTATACGCGCAAATTCTCGATCGAGCCCGGCGATGCCAAGCAGATCGAGGTCGTGGTGGATGACGGTCCGACTTCGCCGGAGGATTTGAAAGCCTTGACCGATCCGCCCGAGCCGCCACCCGTGCCCGCTGGCGGCATGGTTGCCGGCGACGGGCAAGCCCCTTCGCCGGGAGCCGGCGTGGGCTTCGACGGCTTCTCGGCGAGCTCGCCTGCCGACCCCAACGCGCCACTGATCAATCCCGGCATTCTGCTGCGCCCCTCGCGCTAGGCCCATCGCCCCCCTTTCTCTTGGAGAACAAAGCGCCACACATTCCTCCTCTCCCCTGGGGGGAAGGGTGAGGGGTCGTTCCTTTCTTCCACTGTTCCCCCTCACCGCGCGCCAAGTTGCGCGCGTGCCCTCCCCAAGGGGAGAGCGAAGAGTCAGTTGAAACGCTTCGACTAGGCATACGAACTCCTTTCCGCGACGCATCTCAGCGTCCGGCTTATGTTCGCAGGGTGGGCAAAGCGAAGCGTGTCCACCATCCTTACGTTC